>JBBITX010000006.1:1158-32749 GCA_037440545.1 Candidatus Bathyarchaeota archaeon | reverse complement strand
AGCTTTTAAACCGCGGTTTCCACGCTGTCTTCATAGGCACTGGAGCTGGACTTCCTCAGTTTCTCGGAGTGCCAGGGGAAAACTTGGGAGGAATATACTCTGCAAACGAGTTTTTAATCAGAGTAAATTTGATGAAAGCCTATAAGTTTCCAGAATATGACACTCCTATAAAGGTGGGGAAGAAGGTTGCAGTCATAGGGGCAGGCAATGTTGCCATGGACTCTGCAAGGTCAGCATTACGCTTAGGAGCCGAAGAAGTAACAATAGTTTACCGCCGTTCAAGAGAGGAGATGCCGGCACGTAAAGAGGAAATAGAAAACGCAGAAGAGGAAGGGGTGAAATTCAAGTTTCTCACCACTCCAACCAGGTTTTTAGGCGATGAAAAAGGCTGGGTCAAACAGATGGAATGCATCCGCATGGAGCTTGGACCCCCAGATGAAAGCGGTAGACGAAGACCTATCCCTATTGAAGGTTCAGAGTTCATCATGGACGTAGACACAGTTGTGGTTGCTATTGGAAGAACGCCTAACCCGATAATTCAACGCACCACGGAAGGCCTCCAAGTGACAAAATATGGCACAATAGTGGCGGATGAAAATGGCAAAACAAGCATTGAAGGAGTATACGCTGGAGGAGATATAGTTACAGGAGAGGCAACAGTTATAAGTGCCATGGGCGCAGGTAAAAGGGCGGCAAGAGCCATACACGAATACTTAATGAGCAAGAAGTAGGAAGCTGCAATCCTTTTTAATAGGCAAGAATCAAAATTAAGCATATTTTTACAGTTTTCAATTTCCCACATTTAATAAGCTGAGTATGACACATAACCTTTAATTTCTGCGTTACTTAGGATTTTTACAATAGCGGGTTCCACATTGGTTACTTTATATTTGGACAAAATTTTTAATCCTAAAAGCGTCGCCGTGGTCGGGGCAAGCGACAGGGAAGGGTCTGTTGGATATGCATTAATGAAAAACTTTACGTCTTCCGGCTTTGAAGGCTTTGTTTATCCTGTAAACATCCATAAGAACGAGGTCTTAGGGTTTAAGGCTTACAAAACTGTTGAGGAAATTGGGAAGCCCGTTGACCTTGCAGTTATAGCTACTCCGGCGAAAACAGTTCCAGAAATCGTTGAACAATGTGGCAGAGCGGGAATAAAGGGGATTGTGATAATTTCCGCCGGCTTTAAAGAGGTGGGCCCTGAAGGCAGAGCTCTTGAAGAGGAGCTCTTGGAAATTAAGCGAAAATATGATTTGAGAATTTTAGGTCCGAACTGTTTAGGCGTAATCCGTCCCAGCGTCAAACTTAACGCTACATTTATAAATAAAATGCCAAAGCCGGGCAACATAGCCTTCATATCTCAGAGTGGTGCTTTAGGCGCAGTTGTCCTCGATTGGGCTATTGAGGAAAACATAGGGTTCAGCAACTTTGTCTCTGTAGGATCCATGATAGACGTGGACTTCGGCGATTTAATAGACTATTTTGGCACAGATCCTAAAACGAGAAGTATTCTAATGTACATTGAGGGGATAAGCGAAGCGAGAAAGTTTATGAGTGCAGCTAGACACTTTGCAAGAACAAAACCTATAATTGTTGTAAAAGCTGGGAAATTCGGCGAAAGTGCAAAGGCGGCAGCCTCCCATACAGGTTCAATTACAGGGGAAGACGACATTTATGATGCAGCCTTTAAACGTGCAGGCATAGTTCGCGTTGAAGAAATTGCAGACCTATTCAATTGCGCCGAGGTTTTAGAACTTCAGCCTTTGCCGAAAGGGCCGAAGCTTGCTATAATAACTAACGCTGGAGGCCCAGGAGTGATGGCTACAGACGTACTAATAGAAAGGGGAGGCAAACTTGCAAAGCTAAGTCCAAACACCATGGAGGCCCTGAACAGCGTTCTTCCTCCCTACTGGAGCCGAGGTAACCCAATAGATATTTTAGGAGATGCAGGAGCCGACCGTTACAAGGCTGTTTTGGAAGCTTGTCTAAAAGACGAGAACGTAGATGGCGTGCTTGTAATATATACAGCTCAAGCTGTGGCTGAGCCTGATGAAATAGCTAGAACCTTGGTGGAAGTCTACAAAAGCGGAAGGCACCTTAACAAAACAGTTTTAACTTCTTTTATGGGTTATGGAGCGGTTGAAGAGGCGAAACGAATTTTAATGGAAAACGGCATTCCAACATACTTCACACCGGAGCAAGCTGTAAAAACATACCTCTACATGTACCGTTACAAGCGAAACCTTGAACTGCTGTACGAAACTCCGGAAGAGCTACCTGTAGATGTTTACCCCTCAAAGCGTCCAATACTAGTCATAATGAGAAACGCATTTATGGAAAATCGAAATCTGCTTACTGAGGTTGAGGCTAAAAAAGTTCTAGAGTATTACGGCCTGCCCGTTGTAAAAACTTACCCAGCAAAAACAGCCGATGAAGCTGTAGTCCTAGCATCTCAAATAGGCTATCCTGTTGTTCTTAAGATCCTTTCTCCACAGATAACCCATAAAACTGAAGCTGGAGGAGTAGCTCTAGATCTAAACAACGAGGCGGAAGTGAGAGCAGCGTTTGAAAATATAGTTGCACAAGCCAAAGCATATAATCCAGACGCTGAAATCCTTGGAGTTACAGTTCAGCCTATGATTAAGAAGCGAGGATATGAAGTTATAATTGGAGCTAAAAAAGATCCAATTTTCGGGCCTGTAATCCTGTTTGGAATGGGCGGCATAGGCGTAGAACTCTTCAAGGATTACTCTATAGGAATCCCGCCTCTAAATCAAACTCTTGCAAGAAGGTTAATGGAAGAGACAAAGGTTCATAAGCTGCTTAAAGGCTACCGAAACCTCCCTCCGGCGAACATGAAACTATTAGAGGAGGTTATTGTACGCTTTTCCCAGATGATAGTAGATTTCCCCCAAATAAACGAGGTGGATATAAACCCTCTTCTTATAAACGAAAAAGAAGCCCTTATTTTAGACGCAAGAATATCCATAGACAAAGATTTAATGTTCAAAAAGGTTGAGCCTCACGAGCATCTTGTAATAAGCCCCTACCCAAAGAAATACGAGATGCTTTGGAAGCTTCGCGACGGAAGAACAGTTCTTTTAAGACCTATAAAGCCTGAAGACGAACCCCTCTGGCTTGAAATGTTTCAAAACTTCTCGGAAGAATCGATTCGTTACAGATTTTTCCAGATAATAAAAGATACACCTCATGAAGTTAGAGTTCGCTACTGCAACATCGACTATGATAGAGAAATAGCCATAGTGGCGGAGCTAAACGAGGGAGACAGGAGAAGGATACTGGGTGTTGTAAGAGTAAGCCTTGAACCCGATAGAAAAAGGGGTGAAATAGCTTTCATTGTGGCGGATCCATGGCAGGGGCTTGGTTTAGGAACAAAAATGGTTGAATACGCTATTGAAATTGCAAAGGAAATGGGCGTTGAAACTCTCTACGCCATAATGCTTCCAGACAACTACCGCGCAATAAGCCTAACAAGAAAAATGGGGTTCACCCTTCAAAAACAAGAAGACGGGACGATAAGAGGGATCCTAAATATGAAAGAAGAGGGAGCTTTTAAAAACTGAAAGCCTAAAACCATGCTCCTTCAGAATCTGAGGAGAATCTGCAAGTGTTAGAAGGAGTTTTCTAAGGGAAGTTGCATAGTTTATTTTCTATTTACATTTGGAAAATGCGTTAAATTTAAATTATTAATGTAGTATAATCTTGCTTCTAAAATGTTTGGATAGTGGGCTGATGGGAAAGCTTAAATTTGCCTTTTACTGGGCGGCAAGCTGCGGGGGCTGCGAAATAGCTGTTTTAGACATTAACGAGAAAATCCTCGACGTGTTACAGCTAGCAGACATAGTTTTCTGGCCCGTAGCCATGGACATAAAATACAAAGATGTTGAAGCTATGCCTGATAAAAGCATAGACGTATGCTTCTTTAATGGAGCCATTAGAACAGAGGAGAATGAGCATATGGCTAAGCTTTTAAGGAAGAAATCGAAATTTCTTGTGGCCTTCGGCTCATGTGCATGTGATGGCAGTGTAGTGGGTTTAGGAAACTTATGGAACAGGGAGAAAATTTTTGAGAGGGCATATTTTGAAACGCCTTCAACGTTTAATCCTCAAGGCGTAACTCCGCAAACAATTTTTAAGGTTAAACAGGGAGAGCTTGAGCTTCCAGAGTTCTACGACACTGTTAAGACATTGGCCCAGACCGTTGAAGTGGACTACTTCATTTCAGGTTGTCCTCCTCCAGTTTCCAGAATAATTGAGGCTTTAGAGGCTATTTTAAATGGAAAGCTTCCCCAAAAAGGCTCAAGTTTTCTACTTAACAAATCCGTGTGCGACGAATGCCAAAGGGAGAAAAAGGATAGAAAAATCTTCCATGTTAAAAGGATTTATGAGATAGAAGACGATTTCAAAACATGCTTCTTAGATCAAGGCGTCATATGCATGGGCCCTGCCACTCGCGGAGGATGCGGCGCGCAATGCTTAAAGGCTAATGTGCCGTGCACAGGATGCGGAGGCCCAGCACCAAAGGTTTCTGATCAAGGGGCTTCCATGATAAGCGCCTTTGCATCCATAGTTTCAGATCCTAAAATCTTTGAACAATTAGCCGACCCAATAGGAACCTTTTACAAATATTCCCTTGCAAACTCCACCCTAAGAAGGAGGGTTGTTAAATGAAAGAGATAGTTATAAACCCAATAACAAGACTTGAAGGCCACGGAAAAATAACCATTTTTTTAAACGATGAGGGCTACGTCGACGAGGCTTACTTCCAAGTTCCAGAGCTTCGAGGATTTGAAAAATTCTGCGAAGGTCGAAGAGCTGAAGATCTACCTATTATAACAACGAGGATCTGTGGAGTTTGTCCAGTTGCCCACCACATGGCCGCTGCCAAAGCCCTGGATGCTGCTTTTAATGTTGAGCCTCCTGAGCCTGCTAAGAAGCTTAGGGAGCTTATGTATTGTGGCTACTACATTTATGATCATACTTTGCATTTTTACTATCTTGGCGGTCCAGACTTTGTTGTTGGTCCAGATGCTCCTCCTGAAAAAAGAAACGTTATAGGCGTCATAGAGAAGGCTGGCCTTGAAGTAGGAAAAGAAGTTATAAAACACAGAGCCTACGGACAGAAAATAACAGAGATTATAGGTGGAAAGGCAACCCACCCTGTGAGCGCATGCATCCCGGGAGGCATCGCTAAACCGCTTTCAGAAGAGGAGAGAAAGGAAATAGAGAGGATGGCTAGAAGCTGCCTTGAATTTGCAAAGTTCTCCCTCAAACTCTTCGATGGAATAGTGCTAAAAAACATAGACTATTTGAATCTCATTAAAAGTGAATCTTACAGGCTGAATACATACTATATGGGCTTGGTGGACAAAAACAACTCAGTGAATTTCTACGACGGAAACGTTAGGGTGGTAGATCCCAAGGGAAAAGAATTTGTAAAATTCTCCCCGAAAGATTATTTAGATGTTATAGAAGAGCATGTGGAGCCATGGACCTACGTTAAGCTCCCATACTTAAAAAAGGTGGGATGGAAAGGCTTAATGGACGGACCTGAAAGCGGATTATACCGCGTAGGCCCCCTTGGAAGGCTTAATGCAGCAGATGGAATGGCAACCCCGTTAGCTCAAGAGGAGTATAACCATATGTACTCTACTTTCGGGGGAAAGCCTGTCCACAACACTTTAGCCTATCATTGGGCCAGACTTATTGAACTATTATACGCGGCTGAGAGAGCCTTAGAACTTGTGACGGATCCTGAAATAACAAGCAAGAACATTAGGAATAAGCCTGGAAAACCCGGGGAAGGAGTTGGAATAGTTGAGGCTGCAAGGGGAACACTTATACACCATTACCAGCTAGACGAGAATGCATTAGCCAAAAAAGTCAACTTGATTGTGGCTACAACCCATAACGCCCCAAGTATATGCATGTCAATTAAGAAAGCGGCAAAGGGGCTTATACGCAAGGGGGAAGTTTCAGACGGCATCCTGAACATGGTTGAGATGGCTTTCAGAGCTTACGATCCATGTTTTGCATGTGCAACCCACTTTGCCTTTGGGCAAATGCCCCTTATGGTGGAGATTTACGACAGCCAAAAAAGGCTTGTTCAAACTTTAAAAAGGTGATAAATAATGGAAGAAGTAAAAATTGGAGTTTTCCTATCAGACTGTGGAGGGCAAATCTCAGAGATCCTCGACTTTGAAGACCTAATAGGATTCTTAAAAAACGTTTCCGGTGTGACTTTTGTGGCCAAGGACAGTGAGTTCTGGAGGGGTCATGGCCTCGAAACCATACTTGAAGCTGTGAAGAAAAGGCGGATAAACCGATTAGTTGTAGCTGAGGGAATTCCGAAAATAAGTGAAATAGCCATAGCTAAGGCTGTTGAAGAGGCAGGGCTGAACCCAAATTTCGTTGAAGTATTAGACATAAAAGATCACTGTGCATCGCCCCATAAAGACAATCCTTCTGAAGCAACGGCAAAAGCGAAAGCTATGCTTTTAGCGGCTATTGAAAAGGTTAAACTTTCAGAGCCAATTGAAAAGGCTGAATTTCCCACAGTTAAATCCGTCCTTGTCATTGGGGGTGGAATAGCTGGAATGCAGGCTGCTGAAGACTTGGCTGACATGGGCTTTCAAGTATATCTTGTGGAAAAAGAACCCTTCCTTGGAGGGTTAGCCTCAAAGGCTGTTCGCTTCTTCCCAACAGATGACTGCGCCATATGTATTCAATCTCCATCTTCAAACCTTAAAACGGTCACATGCACTTCTAGAAAATGCGTATACCGCTCAGGAATATCTGAAATTCCAAACTTGAACATCCTCACCAACGCGAAGGTTGTTAAGGTTGAAGGCGCACCTGGAAATTTCAAAGTTACAGTAGAGAAGAAGCCGAGATATGTTGATGAGAAAAAGTGTGTGGCATGCGACTTATGCACAACAGTTTGCCCAGTTGAAGTGTTAGACGAGTACAACGCCAAGTTGAAAAAGCGTAAGGCTATTTACATAAACACCCCGCTGGTTTATCCTCCAGCCTATGTAATTGACGAAAAGGCATGTAAGTTCCACGAATGCGGAAAATGCGTTAATATCTGTCCTACAAAAGCCGTTCAATTAGATCAAAAGGTGGATCAGATAACCCTAAATGTTGGAAGCATAATAGTTGCTACAGGCTTCCAGGAGTATGACCCAAGTGTTATAAAGGAGTATCATTATGGGGAATATCCAGACGTTATAACCCATCTTGAACTTGCACGAATGATAGACGCTTTTGGACCTACGAAAGGCGTAGTTGTAAGGCCTTCAGATGGGAAGCCTGCTAAACGCATAGTTTTCGTGCAGTGTGTAGGGTCAAGGGATAGACGATGGAACCCCTACTGCTCGAGTATATGCTGCATGATATCATTAAAACACGCTACGCTGATTAAGTCAGCCTGTCCAGATGCAGATGTAACCATATGCTACATAGATATTAGAACAACAGGAAGAGAACATGAGTATTACTATGAAAGAGCAAGGGAGATGGGTGTGAAGTTCGTTAAGGGCAGACCTTCGGAAATTCTCCATGATCCGGCAACTAACACTTTAATTGTAGAGGTTGAAGATGAAATTTTAAGAAGACTTTTAGAAGTTGAAGCAGACATTGTAGTGCTTGCAACAGCCATGGTTCCATCAAGCGAAACAAAAGAGCTGGCGGGAATCTTAGGGTTAGAACTGGAAAAAGACGGCTTCTTTAAAGAGTACAACGCCAAGCTTAGGCCAACAGAGACAAAGCGCAGGGGGATATTTGTTTGTGGAGGGGCAACATTTCCAAAGGATGCCCCGACAGCCTCCATTAACGCTCATTCGGCAGCTGTTAAAGCAGCGAAATTCCTAACTCCGTTGAAAATAATTAAAGAATTAAGAACCGCTGTGGTTAACGAGGATTACTGCGGAGACTGTGAGTTCTGTCCAGTTACATGTCCCTATGGTGCAATAACGCTTGTGAAAAAAGATGATGGACACTTTGTAGCTAGGGTTTCAGAAATCCAGTGTGAAGGATGCGGAATATGTGTGGGAACATGCCCAGCTGGCGCCATAGAGCTTCGCCATCTGAAGCCAAGCCAAATCTCAGCTCAGGTTAAGGCTTTGCTCTCCATAAATGGAACTTCTAAACCTTTAATTTTAGCCATAAGCTGCTCAGAGTGCGGCCAAGCTTCCATAGACTCTTCTGGAATGGCTATGATAAGCTACCCGGCAAACGTTAGGGTTTTAAGGGTTCCATGCGCCGGCATGATTCAAGTTCAGCAAATTCTAGAAGCCTTCAAGTATGGAGCTCAAGGAGTCATGATAGTAGGCTGCAAGAGTGACGGATGCCACTATGAAGTTGGAAGTCAAAAAGCCCAGAGAAAAGTTGAACTTGCAAAAATGCTGCTTAAAGAATACGGCATAGAACCTGAAAGGCTTGAAATGCTTAACCTAATTTTCATCGAAGGCGATAAATTCGCCGAAGCTGCCCGTGAAATGACTGAAAGAGTGGGGCGTTTAGGCTTACTTCAACTAACCTAAACAGCAGCTTGGAGGACTAAAATGGCTGACGAAAAACTTGGAAGAACATATATTGACTTCACAAGGGAGATAACCAGCAGGCTTGGCGGAGAGACGATAACCTACTGCTACCAGTGCGGAACATGTGCCAGCAGCTGTCCAGTGGCAAAAACAACAGATCGCTATAATCCTAGACAGATAATTAGATTAGCTCTTCTTGGGCAAAGGGAGGAAATCCTTAAAGGAGAATCTATTTGGCTTTGCGCTTCATGCTACAACTGTCAGGAACGTTGTCCCCAAAAAGTCGAAATTGCAGATTTAATTTTCGCTTTAAGGAATTTGGCGATAAAAGAGGGAAACATACCAACCTTATACGCGGAGTTTGCAAGCGGACTGATGAGTGAAGGAAGAATAGTTCCCATATCGAAATTCCTGGAAAAGAAAAGAGGCGATTACGGCCTGCCGCCTTTAAAGCCCACAGGAATAGAAGCTCTAAAAAAAATACTTCAAGCAACAGGATTTGACAGATTAATCTTGAAGAAGGGGGAATCATGAAAAGCTACGCGCTTTTTCTGGGATGCACAATACCGGCAAGACAACCAAACTATGAGCTTTCAGCTAGAAAATCCCTGACTAAACTTGGAGTAGAGCTTGTTGACATGGAAGGAATGACGTGCTGTGCACCTCCTCCTCTTCGTTCAATTGATTTCGAAACAGGTTTAGCTGTTGCAGCCTACAACATATGCCTAGCTGAAGAGGCAGAATTGGACATAGTCACATTATGCACAGGCTGCTTTGAATCTCTTGCAATGGCAAATAAACTCCTAAAGGAAAAACAAAGCCTTAAGGCAAGGGTTAACAAAATACTGTCAAACGTTGGAAAAGAATTTAAAGGAAGCCGGGAGGTTAGACATTACCTCCAAGTTTTAACAAAAGACATTGGCTTAGAAAACTTGAAGAAAAACGTTGTCAAACCATTGAAAAAGTTGAGGGTTGCCTCCTTCTCCGGATGCCACCTTCTAAGGCCAAGTGAACTGCTTAAGTTTGACGACCCGGAACGGCCAAGAGTCTACGACACGTTAATTGAAGCGTTAGGCGCTGAAAGCATTTGGTACATGAACAAGTTGAAATGTTGCGGGGGATTGTTAAGGGGATACGCAGACGACGTAGCCTTAGCCATTGCAAGAGACAAGATAATGAACGCGGCAAACGCGGGAGCAGACTGCATAGCAACCCTATGTCCCTTCTGCTTTCTAACATTAGACATTGGCCAAATGATGATAAAAACCACCTATAAGGAAGAGTATAACCTTCCTATAATTCACTACGCTGAGCTTTTAAGCTTAAGCCTCGGAGTAGACCCTAAAGAGTTGGCTTTAGACTTCCACAAGGTTAAAGTTGACAAAATATTAGCGAAGTTTATTTAAAGCTTCAAGCAGGGCGTCTAAAATCTCCTTTTTTGCTGTTGCAATTTCTGGCGATAATCCCTCTCCGAATTCTGTGCATTTAGGCTCTATCAAAAGCAAACAGACCTCGGCCTCAGTTGTCTTTTCAATGTATTCGCAGAAAATTTTAAGTGGAAGCGTGTGGGTTGAAATTGCAGGGTAGGCTTTAAGCTGGTCAGGCTTTATAAACCTGCATTCTCCAGGCTTTAAACCTAAGATTGCAGCGTCCACCAAAATTACATGAGTTGGTTTAAAGTCAATTATATGCTGAATGAAGCTTTCAGGAACAGTTTCACATTCAATTAGATTTACTTTTTCAGAAACTTTTCCATGTAAATCTTGAACCAGTTTAACTCCTACGGAGTCATCCATGCGTATTGTGTTTCCAATGCCTGCCACAACAACTCTTTCAGCCTTTGAAAGCCACCTTTTTAACTCTTCAAGAGCTCTGCATCTCATCCTTTTCAAGGGAAATCTCCAAAAATAAAAGGGGAGGTGGAAGTTTTATCTTTGCACTTTTTTGAGGAGCTTGCCCTCATGGCTGTAAATTTCAATTGTTAAGGGTAACTGTCCGAAAGCAAAGTGTGTGGCACATCCGAAGCATGGGTCATAGGCCCTGAAAGCCATTTCAACCATGTTGAGCAGTCCCTGATCAACTTTTCCAGATTTAATTAATCCTTTTGCAGCGTTCCGGACGGACATGTTAAGCGAGGGCGCATTGTTCACGGTTGCAACAATTAAGTTTACATCCTTGATAAGTGCTTCTTTATCCAAGACGTAATGGTGGATTAGGGTTCCCCTAGCTGCTTCAACAACTCCAACTCCCTCTCCAGGTTCTCCCGGTTTGCCGCGGACATTTTTGCTCGTTATCTCAGGGTCTTTCACAAGTTCAACAGCGCGTTCACATGCATACATAAGTTCTATAAGCCTAGCCCAATGGTAAGCCAATGTTGAGTGCAATGGTTTTCCGCCTAAAGTATTGTACATAAACTCGTATTCTTCCTGTGCCAGTGGTGTTGCCATTCCATCTGCAGCGTTAAGCCTTCCAAGGGGGCCTACGCGGTAGGCTCCGCTTTCAGGTCCGTCTGCAAAGCCTTTCCATCCTACCTTCTTCAAGTATGGAAACTTGATGTAGGTCCATTCTTCAACATGTTCAGCTATGTGGTCTAAATAGTTCTTCCCCTCAAACTTTACGAATTCTTTGCCATATGGGTCTACAACTCGGATTTCACCGTCGTAAAAGTTCACTCGGTTATGGCTGTCAACAAGTCCCATGTAATATGTGCGCAGCGTATACGCGTCGCTCTTTATTAGGTCGACATATTTGCTGTTTCCTAAGACGACATCGTGGAAAATTTTAAGCGTCATTTTAGCGAAGTTAACGGCTGAAGTTGCCATCTTCTCAATTTCTTGTCTTTCCTCTTCGCTTAAAGGTTTAGAAATTCCCCCTGGCAACCCGCAGACTGGATGTGTAGCTTTTCCACCTATAATCTCTGTTATTTTCTGTCCGTAGGCTCTGTGTTTTATAACTTCTTTTCCTACTTCAAGGCCAGCCTTCTCTATGACGCCTATAACGTTTCTTTTTTCAGGAGGAGCATCTGGACCAACAACAAAGTCTGGACCGCCAAGATAGTAAAAATGCAAAGTATGATCATAAATGTAGTAGCCACAATACATAAGCTCCCTAAGCTTCTTAGCAGGCTCAGGAGGCTCAACATTAAAAGCAGCATCTAAAGCCTTTGTTCCAGCCATGTGGTGGGCAACTGGACAAACTCCACAAATTCTGCTTGTCAGCAAAGGCATGTCTTCAGCTTTCCTCCCAATGCAGAATCTTTCGAAACCTCGAAGCTCTGGTATTTGTAGGTAGGCGTTCTCCACGTCTCCTGTTTCGTTTAGGAATATCACTATTTTACCATGGCCCTCAAGCCTGGTTATTGGGTCTATAACTATCTCTTTCATTCTTGAATCACCTTCCTTCTGAGAATAGATGCTGGTAAAGCGTACATGTAGAAGGTTCCGACTGGATCCTTTATCTGTTCAACTAGTTTTTCAACTTCTTCTACAGCGTACTTCTCCTTCTCCTCTTCAAGTCCAAGTATCGATGCTAAGGCGCTTATCATGGCCGCACCCTGCTCTGGTGCGTTTGGGCATGGCCCACCGCAGCCAGTACAAGGCATATTAGCGTTTATGCATCTGGCTCCGCATCCTCCTCTGGTTGCTGGTCCCATGCAGAGTATTCCCTGCTCGAGTAGGCATTTTTCAGGCTCAGGAATCTTTTCGTAGACACGGTAAATCTTGGAAATTTTCTTATTCTCCTTTTTTCTCTTACAATCGTCGCATACGGATTTTAACGGAGCGAGAACTGAGCCTTTCGGAGGCAGTTCACCTTTAGCAATGGCTTCAACAGCGTAGAGTGTTCGTTCAACTGCTGGGGGACAGCCTGGAACATAATAGTCCACTTCTACCGTTTGGTCCAGAGTCTTAACAGTGTCGTAAAATTCTGGAATCTCAAGTTCGCCCTCTTTAACTTTGACTTTAGTTTTAGGTGTAACTTTGTTCGGATTTTCTACGGAAAACGTTTTTTCGTAGACTTTGGCGAATATCTCCTTTTTGTTTGAAAGGTTTGCCAGTCCAGGTATGCCGCCCAGTTGGGCACAGGCTCCATAAGCTACAAGTGTTTTTGACTTCTGCCTTAGAAGCTTAGCCATATGTTCCTGTTCGCTGTTTCGTATGCCGCCGTTGAAGAAGCATACGTCTATGCTTTTATCAGGCATAGCTTCAACATCTTTGTATTTTATGTCCATGGCTACGGGCCAGAAAACTATGTCTGCTAGCTGTAACACGTCGAGGATTTTCTCGTTAATGTCTAAAACAGCTATTTCGCAGCCCCCGCAGCTTGCCGCCCAGTAAAAGGCAAATTTTAACTTTTCCTTAGACATGCATTTTCACCGTTATTTTATTAGGGTTAGAAATTCTGTAGGCTTGACTCTAAGCTCGTTTAATGCAAGTTCTTGTGGGTCGAAGCCCATTGCCAGGCCTAATAGCTGTGGGTAGTGAAGCACTGGTATGCCGAATTTCTCGTTGAAGGCTCTTTCTATTCTAGGCTGGTTAAGGTCGAACATTATGTGGCAGAAGGGACACACTGTTATTAGTGCTTGGGCTTTAACCGCTTTAACGTGGTTAAGTTTTTCTCTAGCCATTTGGAAGGGTATTTCCTCGTTAACTCCTATTATGGGGTTTCCGCAGCATTCAGTTTCATCCATATAGTCTAGGCATTCAGCTCCAGTTAGCCTAACCAGATCTTTTAGGGTTGAAGGGTTTTCTGGATCGTCTCTTCCCACGTATTTCTTCGGCCTTATAACGTGGCAGCCGCTGTGCTGTGCTACCTTTATGTCGGTTAAAGGCTTTACAACAGCCTCCTTTATCTTTTTATAGCCTACATCTTCTGATAGTACGTAGACAAGATGTTTAACCTCTATTGACCCTTTAAACTCCATGCCAATTTCTTTAAGGTAGCTGTTTATCTTCTCCCTTAATTTTTTGTCTTCTTTCAGAAGTTTGTTTGTTTCGTTAAGGCTGCAGAAGCATCCGTTGCAGAGAGTTAATATTGGAAGATTTTGCTTTTCAGCAACGCAGAGGTTTCTCGCCGCAAGCGTTAACATCAATTCATGGTTTATAACATCCATTGGGTAGCCGCAGCAGTTGTATTCAGGCATTTCAGCAATTTCCACTCCGAGTTTAGCTAGAACCTTCCTGGCTGAAATTTCATAGCTTGAAAGCCTATAGGGAATAACGCATCCTGGGAAAAGCAGATATTTTAAATCTGTCATTTTATCCTTTCACCCTCCCAATAGTTTGAACTTTCTCAATCAGTTTTGAACAGCCCGTTACTTCGAAAATTTTCAAAACGTCTTTCACGTTAGGCTTTGGCAATGGTGGAAGACCTTGCTCACCCCTCTTCTGAAGCCTTGACTCAGGTATTTCGTAGACATATCCGCTTTTCATTAAATTAGATGCCAACTCCTTGTAGACCAGCGGCAGAGTGTTTTTCTCCTCCACGGCCATGTTTCTAAGAACTCTTACTATGCCTGCGATTTCAACTCCTTGGGGGCAGTGGTCAACACATGTGAAGCATGAAGAGCAAAGCCAGAGGGCGCTGTCTGATAATAGCCTATCCTTTAATCCAAGCTGAACCATGCGGGCTATTCTTCTAGGTCTGTAAAATTCGCTGAACCTTGCAATTGGACAGTCAGCAGTGCATGTTCCACATTGGAAACACACCATAACCTTCTCTGCGCCGTGCATCTTGCTCATTTTATATTTGAACTTTGGGTCAAGCTCCTCAGCCTTTATGACGGATGAAAACTGTTCTTGCGTTTCACTCATTTTTCTCCCTCCTTTTTAAAGGGCTTGGGCCGAGCTTCTTAACCTGTTCAACCATGTCCTTAACTACAGCGGCAAACTTGTCGCCTTCACTTGCAGACACCCATTCCAGCCTCACACGTTCAGGTTCAATGCCGAATTCTTTTAAAACTTTTCTTAAAAGGGTTACTCTCCTTAAAGCTTTGAAGTTGCCGCTCAAATAATGGCAGTCTGAGGGGAGGTGGCATCCAGCCACTAGAACTCCGTCAGCCCCGTTTTTAAAAGCTTCAAGTATGAAGGCAGGGTCTATTCTTCCGCTGCACATGACGCGGATTATCCTTATGTTAGGCGGATACTGGATTCGGCTTACACCAGCCAGATCTGCCCCTGCATAGCTGCACCAGTTGCATAGGAAGCCTACGATTTTGGGTTCAAAATCTTTTTGGCTGCTCATGCTGTCAACGCCTCCTCCCTTAAAACTGCCCTAACTTGGGCAAGTATTGCCTCGGTCGTGAAGTGTCCTAGAACTATGGCTTTGGTTGGACATGCTGTTCCGCAGACGCCGCAGCCCTTGCATAATGCTTCGATAACGTGGGCATTTGTCTTGCCATTTTCCTCTTTCATTTCAATCGCGCCGAAGGGACATAGAAGTTCACAAATTCTACAGCCGCTACATAAATCTTCGTCTACACTTGCCACTATTCCTTCCATTTCAAGAGCCTTCTTTGAAAGTATAGTCGCCGCCCTTGAGGCTGCGGCACAAGCTTGTGAAATGCTTTCATCAATGAATTTAGGTGAATGCGCCATTCCGCATAGGAAAACTCCGTCTGTTTGGAAGTCTACTGGTCGAAGTTTCATGTGGGCTTCTAGGAAGAAGCCGTCTTTGGCTAGTGGAACTTTGAGCATTTCAGCTATTTTCTTGTTGTCAGGGTTGGGAATTGTTGCTGCGCTTAAAACCACCATGTCAGGCTCTATTTGAACCTCCCTTTTGAGAACTGGCTCCCAGAAAGTTACCTTAAGCTTTCCTCCCGTATTAGTCACTTGAGGTTTCCTCTCGTCAGAGTAGTTTATGAATATTACTCCCTTTGAGGCTGCTTCACGGTAGTAGTCTTCTTTAAATCCGTAGCTTCTTATATCCTTGTATAGGACGTAAATTTCTGCTTCTGGGTTTAACTCCTTAATTTTCAACGCGTTTTTTATTGCTTGACCGCAGCATATGCGTGAACAGTTAGGTCTTTCCTCTGTTCTGGCTCCCACACATTGGATCATCGCAATCTTCTGCCCTTTAAACTCTCCCTTTGCAATTTTCTCTTCTAGCTCATGCTGCGTCATAACTCTTGGGTCTTCGCCGTACAAGTATTCTTTAGGCCTGTATTCAACTGCTCCAGTTGCAACTATAACTATTCCATGCTCAACTGTTTTTTCCTCCCCGTTTTGGCGTATCTTCGACTTAAAGTTGCCTACGAAGCCGCTTACTTCTTCAACCTCTGCGCCTAGGTAAACGTGTATCTTTTTATTTTCCATAACTTCTTTGACAAGTCTTTCCAGCTGTTTTTGAGGATCCTCGCCTTCAAGTATGTAGTAAATTCTCTTCAGGTGGCCTCCAAGCTCTTTCTCCCTTTCCACAAGGTGAACTTCGAAGCCTTGTTTTGCAAGCTCAAGAGCTGCTGTCATTCCAGAAACCCCCCCACCTATAACTAAGCCTACTGGTGTAACGTTCACTGTTGGGTTTTTCAGAGGCTTTAAAAGTCTGGCCTTTGCGACAACGGCTCTTACAAGATCTTTTGCCTTCTCTGTGGCTTCTTTAGGCTGATGCATATGCACCCAGCTGCACTGGTCTCTTATGTTAGCCATTTCGAAAAGATATTGGTTTAACCCCGCTTCCCTAACCGTCTCCCTGAAAAGAGGCTCATGGGTTCGAGGTGTACATGAAGCTACAATAACACGGTTTAGGTTGTGTTCCTTAATCTTATCCCTTATCCTTTTCTGAGTGTCATCTGAACACGTGTAGAGATTTTCCTCAGCGTAAACAACGTTGGGAAGCTTTCTTGCATATTCAACCACCTCCGGCACTCTTACTATCCCGCCGATGTTTATTCCACAGTGGCATATGAAAACGCCTATTCGAGGTTCCTCTTGGCTTACGTCCTTTTCAGGAGGATACTCCTTGACTGTTACGAGTTTTCCCCTTTCCGCTGCGATTGTAGCCATTGCCTTAGCCGCTGCACCGCTTGCCTGTGCAACGCTTTCAGGTATGTCTTTAGGTGAGCTGAATGCTCCGCAGACGTATATGCCCGGCTTCGAAGTTTCCAACGGGTTGAAAGGCTCTGTTTCACAGAAGCGGTATTTGTTAAGCTTTACACCCAAAACTTCAGCTAGTTTTTCAGCTTCTTTGGGCGGCATCATTCCTATTGAGAGGACAACCATGTCGAACTCTTCTATTCTTGGCGTTTCATCTTCTCCTACATAGTGTATGAGAAGGTTGCCTGTTGATGGATCTTCAGTTATGCTGGCCACTCTAGCTCTAACGAATTTTATGCCGTACTCTTCCTGTGCACGTTTATAGTAGGCGTCAAACTCCTTTCCGTATGCCCTTATGTCCATGTAAAAGATTGTGCATTCAAGCTTTGTCGGCACATGTTCCTTGGCTATTATTGCCTCTTTAATGCCGTACATACAGCATGCAGCGGAGCAGTAGTTGTTTCCAAGCTGTGAATCTCTCGAACCTACACATTGCACGAAGGCTAATTTCCTAGGAATCTCCCCATCTGAAGGCCTTAAAACAATGCCGGAGTACGGGCCTGAAGCGCTTAAAATGCGTTCGAAATCTATGCTTGTTACAACGTTCTGGTATCGGCCGTAACCGTACTCACTTTTTAGCCTTGCGTCAAACGGTTCAAATCCAGGAGCAAGAATTATGGATCCAACTTTTAAAGTCACTTCGCTGTCTTTTTGTTCATATTCTACGGCGTTAGCCTTACACACTTCTTGGCATGTCTTGCAACCTATGCATTTTTCACGATCTATTTTGAACTTTAACGGAACAGCCTGTGGAAACTCTACATATATGGCGCTTCTATCAGTTAAGCCCCTGTTGTAGGTGTCTATGGCTTCAACTGGGCATTTCTGCGCGCAGAGGCCGCATCCGTTGCATTTCTCCTCATTTATGTAGCGGCTTCTCTTTAGAACTTTAACTTCGAAGTTGCCGGCTTGGCCGCTTACGCCGACAACTTGGCTGTTAGTGATCAATGATATGTTGGGATGTCTACCTGCAGCAACAAGTTTAGGGGCTAAAATACACATTGAACAGTCGTTTGTGGGAAAGGTCTTGTCAAGCTGAGCCATCACTCCGCCTATGCTGGGCGACTGGTCAACCAAGTAAACTTTGAAGCCTGAATCTGCCAAGTCTAGTGAAGCCTGTATTCCAGCCACACCGCCTCCAACAACCATAACTGCTCCAACCTTTTCCATCTATTTCACCTCCAAAGCCCTGTAGAGAGGAGTGTAACCTTCAACCCTTTCCAGGGTTATCATGCCCTTTCTACGCATGTTGGTTATGTGCCTAAGCACTAAAGAAGGCTTAATTTTAAGGGCTTCAGCAAGCTCTCGAACTGAATAAGGCCTTGTCTTCGTTAAATAGTGAATTTTATAACGGGTGAATTCAGCTTTGACTATGTCTTCCAAAAGAGCGTCAAACTCATCCTGTGGAATTTTCTCACCATAGGCGTTCATAAACTCTGTCAGATCTTCTTCCCTGCCAAGGAGAACCCTTAATCTAAAGTTTGACGCTGCCTCTTTCGCCGCTGTGATGTTGGCTAAAAGATCTTTCTCCAGTTCCGGCTTCCTAAGAGGTGAAATGCCAAGTTTCAAAATTTCATCTGAGAAATCCTTTATGAGGCGTGTTAAGTCCGCTTCTTCTAGTGGAGATACCCATATAAGCTTTAAGCGTTCAGGCTTTAGTCCTGCTAAACTAAGAAGCTCCTTCAAAATTTTAGCTGAGCGTTCCGCTTGGATGTTTCCATCTGTGAAGTGGCAGTCTGGAGGTTTACATCCGACCAGCATGACGCCGTCTGCTCCGTTTGCAAATGTTTCCAAAACAAGTGATGGGTCAACCCTTCCAACACATGCAAGACGTACAAGGTTGACGTTATAGGGTACTTGTAATTCCTCCTCACAGAAGACCCAATTACACATGAAACAGATAATTTTTGGCGTTTCAGACTCCATTTTAACTCCTCCTTAAAGGTGCTAAAGCCATGGCTAAAATCTGCTCATTTGTTAACTTCTTCATAGTTATGGCTTGCTCTGGACATCTGGCTGCACATAGTCCGCATCCTTTGCAGAGATCCTCATCAACTTTGGCGATTCCTTTCTCGTTCTTCTTAATTGCTTCAACAGGGCATATGACGGCGCAAACATTGCAGCCAACGCATCGGTTCTCGTCCACAACGGCCTTGTCGCCTTCGCATAAGTCTATTCCAGCAAGGCACTCTGCACATGGGCCGCAACCTAGACAGCGGAAAGCCTCAAATCTCGCTTTCCGTTTCATCCTCTCCAAATACTCTTTCGCCTCTTCAAAGCTTAGGTGCGGCTTTTCTATGGGCGCTTCGTATCTGCGCTCCTTCTTTGCAACAGTATGCCAGTCCTTAACCCACGTTGTCTCCACAATGTTTTCTTCAATTCCTTTCCGAAGATCTTGACCTGTTAAATATAAGTGGATGGACATTGCAGCCCTTTTACCGGCGCCAACAGCCTCGATTATGCTCGCCGGACCTGTGGCTATGTCTCCTCCTGCAAAAACTCCTGGAATACTTGTTTCCATTGTAAGCTGGTCGACCTGTATTGGCGGTCCACGTTTATCTTTGCTTATAAGTTCCTGGGGAAGACACCATGTTTCAGCAACTTGCCCAAGGGCTGGAATAACCATTTCCACCTCATATTGATGTTCGGAGAAGCTTATAGGTATTGGACGCCTCCTTCCCGATTCGTCAGGCTCGCCGAGGCGCATTCTTAAGCATTCAACAGCCTTAACTTTTCCTTTCTCGCCTATAATTTGTTTTGGCGCAACGAGAAAGTGGAATTTTATTCCATCTTTTTCTGCCAGTTCCACTTCATGGGGTAATGCAGGCATTTCCTCGCGGGATCGTCTGTAGAGGATTAAAACCTCCCTTGCGCCGAGCTTTTTAGCGGTTCTAGCTGCATCTATTGCTGTGTTTCCGCCTCCTATAACAGCCACCCTTTCGCCTACATCAACGTGTTTTCCAAGGGCTATTGCCCTTAGAAAGTCTACAGCGTTTATTACGCCTTCCAATTCCTCGCCTGGCACGTTCAACTTCATGCCCAGCTGCGTCCCTATAGCTAGGAATATTGCTGCATACCCATCTTTCTTTAAGCTTTCAATGGTGATGTCTTTGCCGAATTCTACTCCTGTCTTAACTTCAACGCCTAAGTCTTTAATGTAGGCTATTTCGTTGGCTACAACGAATTTTTCCAAGCGGAAGTTCGGTATGCAGTAGCGCATCATCCCCCCAGGTTCATTCATGCGTTCAAAAACCGTTACTGGATAGCCAAGCTTTGCGAGTTCGTAGGCTGCACTAAGCCCTGCCGGTCCTGCACCTATAATTGCAATTTTTTCACTGTACTTCTTTGGTATTGGCTCAGACACAACCCTTCCTTGTTCTCTTTCAATGTCGGCTACAAGCCTTTTTAATGCGCGTATAGCCACGGCTTGGTCGACGTTAACTCTTGCGCACGCGTCTTCACAGGGGCTGAAGCATACCCTTCCACATATCGCTGGGAAAGGCATGTCTTTTCTTATAACTTCCACAGCTTCTTTGTACTTGCCTTTCTGAATGAGGGAGACATAAGCTTGAACGTTTACTTGTGCTGGACAAGCTGATCTGCAAGGAGGCAATTTTCTCACTTTCTGACTTAAACTTTCCATAGTATGTCCGCTCTAGAAGTTTATTTGAATGTTATACCAAATATATTAAGTCATCTGAATTAAATTTGAAGCAAATTTAATATAAGTTTTAAGAGAAAAAGGGGGGTTTGAGTTATTCTCGAAGTCTTCCTTCGAGTTTGCTAACCCACTTGTTGTATTCTCTGGAGCTGAACAGGCTTTTCAGCTCTTCCTCTAGAGTTAGTGAGTTTTTAGGCTTAACCTCAACTATCCATCCTTCTCCATATGGGTCCTCGTTTATTAAGTGCGGTTTGTCTTTCAACTTCTCGTTGACTTTCACGATTTTGCCACTTATAGGCGAGTATAGGTCGAACATAAACATCCATGTTTCAGCAACGCCAAAGGGCTCCATTTTGTTAACTTCCCTTCCAACAGAATCTGTTATAACTTGGGCTACACCCTTCAAATGCCTCTGAGCGTAGTCTGAAACGCCGACGCGTATGTTTCCTTCAGGGGTTATCTGTGCCCATGTATGTTTAGGCGTGTATAAAAGCTGTTCAGGTATTGCTAAAAGCTCTTCGCGCTTTGCAGGTGGGATACCTTCAGCCCGCATAAGCTCTTCTAAACGTAGCCTAATGGCCTCTGAAACGAACTCCGATATGCTTCGATAACGCCCTGTTTGAAGTATTCTCTCAATTTCCTTGATCAACTCTTGCCTTATACTTACGGTTTTCCATTCAGACATTTCACATACACCTCCTTCATATTTCCGTGATATATAAAGTAAGAGGAAAAATATATATCTAACGTAAATAGAATATATAGAATAAATAAATGCGCATACATATATACGATGAAGATAATAAAAAGGGAAACGGCGAGACCTGCTTAACAATAAAGTGCATACAAAAGTTTTGTAAATTGAACAACATAGCTAAACTACCTTTTAAAATTTCAAAAATCTCATTTAACGAACTTTATAGGTGATGTTAAAATTGCAAAATTATGAAAAAGAAGGAATTTTTGAAACAGCTCTATAGGCTAGATAAGAAAGAACACCTAAATCTAAAATCGGCAATTTTATGTTCTAGAATATGCCACTAAAGCAAACAGCCTAACAGTGCCTGCCCGTGATAAAATATAATATAACAATTTTAAGTTAAATTTAACATGAAAAGGTTTAAAAGTGTAAAAACATTATATACTATTGGTGACTATGGATAATTTTGAAGAAGCGTTAAAAAACATAGACGTATTCTGCAAAGTTTTAACCGAGAAAATTGTGGAAGACCTTAAAAGAGAAGAACGTAACGATACCAATGAAATACCGATTGAACCTATGGAGAGGCTTCTAAGAAGGAAATATGAGTATGAAGAGAAATTTGAGAGTGCACGCCCAGTTAAATGTTTTATACCTCTCCCAAATATTGAGGAGCCTTTAATAGATGTTTTCGAGGATGAAAGCTACGTGAGGGTTTTGGTTCAGTGCCGATGCCGGGATCACAGGGTAACCCTCTACAGAGAATTCGGCGGTCTGCAGATATGTTTGGAAGATGAATGCTGGAGAATCAGCCTGCCAATTGAAAATTTGCAAACTGAGAATATAATTATGAAATGCAACAACAATGAAGCCTTAGAAGTTGAAATTCCAAAGTTAAAGGCAACCCCAAACATCGGTTAAAAAGCTTAAACTTCATTTTACCTAAAATTCATGAGTTAATAGAATTATATGTTTATAGCTTAACATAATAATTAATTTCTCATACTGGAAAGTAAAATTTAGCTTAACAAGTGGTTAGATTAAATGTCTTCTGTTAGAGTTATTCATTTGTATAATAAAAAGGGGGAGTTTAGCGTTTAGGCTGTTGGAGCGACTTTTAAGGCTTCCTGCATAAGCTTCCTTGTAGCTGATATTCTGGCTTTCTGTGCTAAAACGTCTGCTGTAACTATGTCTAAGGCTTCTTCTGGGCACCATTTTACACATTGAGGGCCGTCTGGCTGATCCTTACAGAGGTCGCATACGAATACAACCTTTTTGTCTGGATGCAGCGAGATTGCCCCATAGTCACATGCTTCGATGCACCATCCGCAGCCATTACATTTGTCCTCGTCGATTAATATTACGCCATTCTCCTCTGACTGAGTAAGAGCATCTCTTGGGCATGCAGCTACGCATGGAGGCTCTTCGCATAGTCTGCAAGTAATGGAAATGTTGACGAGGGGATTTAACCTAACAACCCTTATCCTAGACTTTAAAGGGTTGAATGCTTTCTCTTTCATCCAGGCACATATGTACTCGCAGCATTGGCATCCTACGCATTTGTCAGGGTCAGCTGAAACGAATTTTCTCTCGTGGATTTTAACCATTAGATTAACCTCCAATTTAGACTTTTGCGATTTTTCCCTCAATGATTGGAATTAGTTCTTCTAGTCCCAGCTGTTTAAGCTTCTCAGGTGTAGGTATTCCTTCCTTAGTCCAACCGCGAGCCTCATAGTAGTCGTCTAGGAGTAGGTCTAGTTCTTCTTGGCTTACGTAGGCTCCCTTTGCAGGTCCCTCATCAGGTATGGGGTTATGCATCACCTTGTATGGGAGTGTGTCGTCCTTTCTGCCTAAGCCTTCCCTCACGTTGATGACTCTTGCAAGGTTGTTTATCCCTTCACCTTTCATCCTCATCTCTTCTGAAGAAGTTTCATAGCCTGTCACTAAGCTGTAGAGCTTAGCTAGGTCTTCGAATTCTTTGTAGTAGGTGCCTCTTGAGAACTTGCATATAATCATTGAATCAATTATTGTGTATACGTCTTCTATGTCCTTAACCATTTTCCCTCTGCCTTTCTCAGCTTTTAGGCGGTTTACTTTTCCTTTAACGTCGAAGGCGTAGGCTCCGTGTCTATTGTGGTCTGCCCCTCGAAATGAAACTGCGAAGCCTAAAGCCGCTGTCTTGAGACATCTAAGGTCGTAGCCTGTAACCTCAACCCCTTTTATGTGCTGCGCAAGTTTTTCAGCTCCTTTGCCTATTTTCTCAGCTGCAATTTTCACTCCTTCTGCAAGTATGTCGCCTATGCCTTCCCGTTTGCCTATTTTCTCTACGAGTTTTACTAAGGCTTCATGGTTTCCGAAACGGGCATCTAAGCCTTCAAGGTCTTTCTGCGTTAATATGCCGTTTTCATAGCAGTCCATGGCGAAAGCCACGATGACCCCTGCGCTTATGGAGTCCACCCCGTAATAGTTGCATAAGTCTGAAGCCTTAATAACTGCGTCTAACCGGTCTATTCCACAGTATGGCCCCATAGCCCACAGCGGTTCATATTCAACCCTTGCCATGGCGCCTTTATATGGGCCTTCAGGAACAACGCAGACGTGTTCACATCGCATTGCACAAGAGCTGCATCCTATAATTTTAGCCACAAATCTCTCGTTTAGAGTTTCTCCGCTTACCTTTTCAGCTGCTTCGAAATGTGCATTGTTATAGTTTCTTGTAGGCATACAGTGTAATGCGTTATGAACCAGAACATTTTCAGGTGTGCCTAACGTCCTATACTTCTTTGTTGCTGGACCCTTCATTCTTTCATGAAACTCCTTGACGAACTCAAGGAATTCTTCAGGCTTAGCAACTTTAACATCGTTTGTTCCTCGAACGGCAATAGCCTTCAGGTTCTTTGAACCCATTACAGCTCCCATGCCAGTTCTTCCAGCAGCCCTAGACTTCTCATTAATTATGCATGCTATCCTGACGAGTTTTTCACCAGCAGGGCCTATGGATGCAACTCGAATGTAGTAGTCTCCTAATTCCTCCTTTATCGCATCTTCTGTTTCCGCAGGCGACTTACCCCAAATGTGTGAGGCGTCTAAAATTTGAACAGCATCGTCGTCTATCCATACGTAAGAAGGCTTCTCAGCCTTTCCCTTAAATATAACAGCGTCGTACCCGGCCCTCTTAAGCTCTGCACCGAAGCTTCCATGGGATTTTGACTCGCCAATTCCATAGCTTTGAGGAGACTTCGACACAAAGGCATGTCCATTTCCCCCTGTTGGCCAGACAGTTCCAGAAGTTGGGCCTGTTGCTAGAACTAGAGGGTTGTCAGGGCTAAATGGGTCAACACCAGCCTTAGAATTGGCAAGCCAGAGGCGCATGCCTAAGCCTATTCCGCCAATGTATTTTTTGGCATAGTCTTCATTCAAAGGCTCAGTGTATGTTTTGCCTGTTGTTAAATCTATGTATAATATTTTACCAGCATAGCCGTACAATCAATTCTCCTCCATACTTAACTTGTTTCAATGAGAATTAATATTTTATTAGATAAATATATTAAGGTATCTACACGAAAAGCGTTTCATTACGAATGAAAAACAAAGGGAAGATGTTGAAAAGTCTATTCATCTTTTGCAGGAATTCGTCCCAGTATGCCTTCTCTTTGTATAAGTTCGATTCCCTCTTCAGTTAGTGAATATTCCCGGTATATGTTATGTTCAGTGTATTTAACTCTGCTTTTAACAAGACCACATCTTTCAAGCAGTTCTAAATTTTTCTCATGTTCTAGATGGCGTATCTCCATTCCTCTAATGGCTACTGGAAGACTCCACCTCCCAAATTTTGTGATATGGATTAGGTAGGATTTTAATTGTTCTGACCGTTGAACAACCTCTCTGCATTCTTCTTGAAGGCGATTCTTTGCGGTTTCCTCGATTCTTTTTAACATTAGTTCTACAAGGTCTGATGTCAATAACATCATCCCTAAAGTTGGTGCGTATATAAATTCTTATTACATATATATTTAACTCTTTCTAGTAAATAGTGTTAAATATTAAACTGCTGAAATTCATATTGAAACAATAGCCTATAGAGGGAAAGATATAAAAATAAGGAGATTTCAGAGGGCTTCTTTGAAAATTTCTAAAATGTCTTTTACAACGATTTTGTTTTCAACATCTAAAACTTTGACAGCGTCTTCTAAGGTTGTTATGCAGAAGGGACAAGCCACGGCAATGATGTCCACGCCAAGCTCTAAGGCTTCCTTAACCCTTTCTACGCAAAGTCTTTTCTCTGGCTCAGCTTCTTCTGTCCATACTCTTCCCGCCCCGCCGCCGCAGCAGAAACTGCTCTCTCTTGTTCTTCTCATTTCCACAAGTTCTAAACCTTTTATTGACTGCAGAACTTGTCTTGGTTCTTCGTAGATTTGGTTGCGCTTTCCCAGGAAGCATGGGTCATGGAAGGCAACCTTCTTGTTGACGTTTTTGGAAGGTTTAATCTTGCCTTCTTGTATGGCATCTGCCAAAAACTGCGTGCAGTGTTGAACGTTTAATTTTTCATCTGCGTAAGGTTTATCGTTTTTAAAGGTGTTGTAGCAATGGGGGGAAAGCGTAACTATTTTTTCCATGTTGAATTTCTTAAACATATCAATGTTGTGAGTGGCAAGTTCCTCAAAAAGGCCTTTCTCACCCATTCTTAGCATGTGGTCTCCACAGCACCATTCTTCAATGCCCAGAGTAGCATAGTCCACGCCCATTCTTGTGAATATTTCTGCCATAGCTTTCGCGATTTCCCGTGTTCTGATGTCAAAGGCTGTGGAACAACAAACGAAGTATAATACATCTGCCTTCGTCACAGCTGGGAAAGTTTTAACATTTAAATCTTTAGCCCACTCCATACGTCTACTTTGATGCGTTCCCATAGGATTGTGGTATTTAAGGACGCTTTCAAGAACGTCCTTAACAGTTCGTGGAATAATACCTGACTCAACGAGTAACCCTCTATTTTCAGTTATCGAATCTGAACAGTTAACCTGTTTAGGACAGAAAAGCGAGCATGAGTTACAGGAAGTGCAGAGCCAAATGTTTTCAGATATTGTTTTAACCCTTTCCTCCAGGCCTTCATCTCTTGAATCTGCAATAAACCTGTAATTTGTAGTTAGAGTTGAAGGGCCTAAGAACCTCTCGTCAATTGCAGCTGGACATGCGGAATAGCATATTGAACATTTTGTGCAGAGGGTTAGATCCCAGTACTTTTTAAGCTCCTCTGGCGATTGGTAGAATTCCCCGTGTTTTTTGAAGGCTTCTTCAGGCTTTATAAGGGTTGTTTTGATTTTTCGGAATGTTTGGAAGAAGGGCTGAATGTCTACAACTAAGTCTTTTAAAACAGGCATGTTTGAAAGAGGCTCTATTGTTACAGTGTCTGCTTTAAGATCTGAAACTTGAGTGTAACATGCAAGCATAGGCTTACCGTTAACGTTCACTCCGCAGCTTCCACAAATACCCATCCTACACGAATGCCTGAACGTTAAGGTTTCATCTAAGTTATCTTTAATGTAGTTGAGAACGTCAAGTATTGTTGTTCCCTTGCGAACTGGCACTTTAAAAGTGGAAAAATATTGCGTCTTATTTGTTGGGTTGTATCTTTTAATTCTAAACTCAACAAATTTAACAACATCACCGCTCACATTTTCACTCTCCTTAATATTTTCTGGCGGCAGGCTGCCACTTTGTAATTGTTACAGGCTGATACTCAAGCTTCGGTCCCTCTAACGTGTAATATGCAAGCGTGTGGACAAGCCATTTTTCGTCGTCGCGTTTCGGATAGTCAAGTCTTGAATGAGCGCCCCTAGACTCCTTTCTCGCCAAAGCGCATATCACCGTTATCTCTGCAAGTTCCAACATATAGTCAAGTTGAAGGGCTGCTGTAAACCCTGTGTTAAAACATCTGCTTTTATCTTCAACCTTTATATTTTTAAACCTGTTTCTAAGCTGCCTAAGCTCTTTCAATGCACTTTGAAGTTGTTCGCCGCTTCTAAATATCCAAACTTTATCGTTCATTATGCGCTGCATCTCGTCTCTAAGCGTCGGCACCCTTTCTTCACCCTCGCTTCCCAATACTTCGTCGAAAACCCTTTTCTCCTCAGCCAGTAACTTTTCATGGGAAAGGTGGCGATAACCTGCTGATAATGCATGTTTTGCCGCTTCCTCTCCGGCGACGGCGCCAAAAACCAAGCATTCAGCAGTAGAGTTTGTACCAAGCCTATTGGCGCCATGAAGGCTTAAACATGAACATTCGCCTGCGGCGTATAAGCCCCTTACAGGCGTTTCAGTTTTAATGTTGGCTTTAATTCCGCCCATTGAATAGTGGGCTGCGGGGCGTATGGGTATAGGCTCTTTAACTGGGTCAACCCCGCCTAGTTTTATTGCCACATCCCTTATTAAGGGAAGCCTCTCGTTTATCTTTTCCTCGCCTAAATGCCTGAGGTCTAGGGCTATGTAAGGCCCATAGGGACCTTCGAAGCCTCTTCCCTCCAGGATCTCGGTTTGTTCAGCCCTTGCAACAACATCTCGGGCTGCAAGCTCCATCTTTTCAGGTGCATATCGCTTCATGAAACGTTCTCCCTGAGCGTTGATTAAGTATCCCCCTTCGCCCCTTGCCCCCTCTGTTATTAATACTCCTGAAGGCACAAGGCCTGTTGGGTGAAACTGTACAAATTCCATGTCCATGAGGGGGGCGCCAGCCCTGTAAGCTATGGCCATTCCATCCCCTGTTGTTGTATGCGAGAATGTTGTTAAGCCGTATATGCGTTCATGTCCCCCTGTGGCTATAACTATCGATTTAGCCTCGAAGGCATGCATTTCTCCAGTTTTAACGTCTAATGCTGTTAAACCGGCTGCTGCGCCATCTTCAACTATCACTGACGTGGCGAACCATTCATCGTAGAATTTTATGTTATCACAGGAGGTTGCTTTCCCGTAAAGCGTATGCATTTCATGGAAGCCTGTCATATCCGCTGCGAAGCAAGCCCTTGGAAAACTGTGTCCTCCGAAGGGACGCTGATTTATCTTTCCATCTTGGGTGCGGCTCCATGGACATCCCCAATGTTCCATGTAAACTATTTCTTTAGGTGCTTGTCTAACGAAAAATTCAACAACGTCTTGATCTGCAAGATAGTCTGCTCCTTTAACAGTGTCTGAAGCATGCAGCTCAAAAGAGTCTTTCTCATTCATCACTGCAGCAGTTCCACCCTGAGCACAGACAGAATGGGATCGAATAGGATGAAGCTTTGAAATCACAGCTATGTCGAGTTTTCCGCTAACTTCAGCTGCGGCCACAGCTGCCCTCATACCGGCCAGTCCCGCGCCTACTACAACCACGTCGTGAGCGTGTTTCTCCACAAACTTCACCGCCTATTTTAAAGGAATACTCTAATTCAAACTTCTAACCTTTATAGTTTTTGAAGCAAAAGAGGCCTAAACAATGCTTTTAAGGGTCTTTCAGCTTTAAATTTAACTTTACACTTTCGATGATTGATCTTTGAATGATTGAAACATGAATGGGGCAAAATAGAATTTATAAATGCCATTTCAACCTGTATATCTTAAAGAGGCGGATAGAACATTGAAAGTTAAGGTTGAATACATAGGTCACATAAGGGAAATTATCCGCAGCGGGAGAGAGGAGGAGCTTGAAGTTGCTGATGGAGCCTCTCTTTCACAACTGCTTTCAATGCTCTCTGAAAAATATGGGGAAGCCTTTAGGAAGGCCGTCTATGATCCTGGAAGCTCAGATGTAAAATCAGGCTACATAATAACGGTTAACGGCTACCTCCTAAACCAGCTGGGCGGAATTGACACTAGACTTAAGCATGGAGACCACATAGCTCTAATGTCCATTGTTAGCGGCGGGTAAACGCCCAGTCAAAATGTAGACTAAACAAATTTAGAAATTTCAAGCTAGGACAGAAGCTGGCACTTGCCGAAAGGGATGGAAAAGTTTTGAAACGAATTAATCTTTTAAGACGTTTAGCTTTCGAAAAGAAAGGTTTTGATGGATTTCTAATAACCAATGAGGCAAACATCCTTTACTTCGCAGGTTTTCCCGGAGCGGCATGTCTTCTATTTTCGAAAGACGGGGAAAATTTTCTCTATGTTTATGGCGTTAACTATGAGCAAGCCAAGGCTGAGGGGGAAGGCTTCAACGTTGAACTAATTAAACGCGACGAGAACCTAATTGCGAAGGTTGCAGCTAAAGTTAAAGATTCAGGATTGAAGAAACTTGCATTTGACACATTAACATCAAGGGATTACCGCCATCTCGCAAAAGAGCTGCACGGCAAGTCAAAGATTACTTTTCAGAATAATCTTGTTTGGATGCTTCGAAGAGTAAAAGACGATGAAGAGCTGGCTTTAATGCGAAAAGCTGGAGAATTGACATGCCAAGGAATGAAAGCCGCCTACGAGTTTATAAAACCAGGCATAAAGGAGTACCAAGTAGCAGCTGAAATAGAATATTCAATGCGGATAAATGGCTCATGGGGAACAGCCTTTGACACCATAGTGGCTTCTGGCCCGCGGTCAGCCTTCCCTCATGGAGGCTGCACTGAGAGAGAAATCCGTGAAGGCGACTTAGTTGTGGTAGATATAGGGGCCTCATACAGGTATTACCGTTCAGACATGACTAGAACATTTACCGCTGGAAAACCATCTGAAAAGCAGAAGAAAATATACGAAATTGTTAAGACGGCACAGGAGAAAGCTTTCAACTCCATAAGATCAGGTGTAAAAGCTAAAAAGATAGACGCAGAAGCAAGAGAGATTATTGATGAGGCTGGCTACAGCGAAAACTTTGTTCACAGCCTAGGACACGGTGTAGGATTAGAAATCCATGAACCGCCAACCCTAAGCCAGCAAAGCAAAGATAAACTTGAACTTGGCAACGTAATAACAGTCGAACCAGGCATATACATTGTAGGGTTTGGAGGAATCCGCGTAGAAGACACAGCTATAGTCCAGAAAAAAGGAGCTGAAAAACTAACAAGCGGCTGGTACACCCTTGAAATCCTCAAATAAGTAAAAATTCTTAACCCACAGGATTCTAATCAATAAAGGCGCCTTTGGCGCTACTAAACTTTGTTTTGGCATTTTATTGCTTATTAATTATATATGAAAGTAAGATGTGGTTTTAGGGAATGTTCTTTCATTTTTGAATTACTTACACGATCTTGTGGACAATATCTAGAAGTTGTGTTTGTGGCCTCCTCAAAGAAATTCGCTGTTCATTTCGAAAACTTTAATCGTTAAAAGAGTTAGGGGAATGATCTTTTGCTTCGGTGCGCTGCATGCTATTAACGCATACAAGACGACGGATATAGATATTAATCTACGCAAAGCTTATATCAAGACTTCTCACAATTTAGTTGAAGTGGAGGTTTAAGGACATGAATCCTCTTGTTTTGAAAAGGAAAGCCATTACTAAAATGCAAGCAGCAGTTATTGCCGTAATAATAATTATCGCTATCATAGCCGGTGTAGCGTACTACTATTCAACAATGGTGCCCACGCCGACGCCAGTGACACCTACGCCAGCAACACCTACGCCTGTTACTCCAACGCCAGCAACACCTACGCCAGTCTCTGTTTTGATTAAGGCTGGATATGTGGTTCCGGCTGAAAACATCATATCTTTGTTTGAAATACCATTTTTCCAAGAGTCTGTACTAAAAGATTATGGAAAGAAGTACAAAATAGATTTGCTGCGGCTAAGCTCCACTCCGGATCTTGTGGCAGCATTGGCAGCAGGGGAGATTCAGGTAGGACATCTTGCCACAATATCTTTTGCATCAGCGATAGCGAAGGATGTTGTTCCAAGCGGACTAATAATAATTGCCGGTGACGCGTTTGATGCTTATCCAGGATATTACTCATTTACTTGTTTGACTCTGACTGATTCTCCGATAAACACTGTTGAAGATTTAAGAGGGAAAAAAATAGGCATCAATGCCCTTGGGACGGCTGTGCATTTCGCTGCTTCTGCTGTATTAAAGGCACATGGGATAGATCCCAAAAAAGATGTAACGTTTGTTGAAGTGGGTCCTTTTACAGCTTTAGCTCCATCGCTAAAAGATAAGAAAATCGATGCGGGAATATTTCCACCTGCTTATTACTGGCCAGTGATAGGTGAGGGAATTTACAAGAAAGTATTTGACTCTAAAGAAGGATTCACATATCCATATGCTAACTTATTCTTGTGCGCAAGAGGCGATTTTCTAGCAGCCCAAAAGGATGCTATAAAAGCCTTCTTATCGGATTACGATAGGTTGATGGAGTATATATATACCCCTGAAAATAGAGAGTCCGTTGTTGATGTGGTTTCTAAGCACTTCGGATTGTCTAAAGAAGCATTAGCCCGATACTGGCTGACTGAAAAGGATTTCTACCGTTCAGCAAAAGTGGATAAAGTTGGGGTTCAGTACGGATTAACTAAGCTCTTTGAACTCGGATTTGTGGACAAACTCTTGGACGTAACGCCATATGTCTACGTCGAATAAACTTAGCCCACACAACCATTTTTTTATCCCTTAATAGT
>JBBITX010000006.1:0-1125 GCA_037440545.1 Candidatus Bathyarchaeota archaeon | reverse complement strand
GTCGTCCGAGACGTTTGTAAAGTGTTTAAACCCATCAAAGGTAATCCGGTTGTGGCTCTTAATGGCATAAGCTTCAACGTTGAGGATGGAGAGTTCGTAAGTATTGTCGGTCCAAGTGGATGTGGTAAAAGCACTTTACTATATATAATTGCAGGCTTTGTCTCTCCAACTTCTGGCGAGATTTTTATAGATGATAAACCTGTTAGAGAACCTGGACCTGATAGGGGGATTGTATTTCAAGAATATGCATTATTTCCTTGGAGAACTGTTGAGGGCAATATTAAATATGGATTAGAGGAGAAAAACTTCAGTAAGGATGAAATTAAACGAATAGTGAATAAATATGTGCAAATGATAGGGTTAGAAGGCTTTGAACATAAATTTCCTAAAGAACTATCAGGAGGAATGCAGCAACGTGTGGCATTAGCCCGCACTTTAGCCTATGAACCAGCTATATTACTTATGGATGAACCTTTCGGGGCTTTAGACGCCCAAACACGTGAGTTAATGCAAGAAGAATTATTGAATATATGGAGGAAAACTAAGAAGACAATAATATTTGTTACCCACTCTGTAGAGGAAGCAGTTTATTTATCACAAAGAGTGCTCATTATGACTCATAGACCCGGCAGAATAAGAAGTATAATCGACGTTGATATTGACAAATCGCAAAGTAGAACTGAGATTTTAAACTCCACTAATTTCATGAAGATTAGGAATACGGTATGGACCGAAGTGAGAGAAGAGGTATTGAAGAGTTATGGCACGAGCAACAGAGGCTTTCTATAAACTTCTTAAGTCATTTTATAAGGCAATACCCATTTTTGTTATATTTGGATTGTGGGAATTCATTAGTAGGTTTAACTTAGTTAGCACATCCCTTCTTCCAAGCTTCTATTCTGTAATCCTAAAAATCATAGATTTGATCTATAATGGGATTCTTATTTGGCATGTTTTAGTTTCTTTGTATAGAACTTTTGCTGGACTAGCCCTGGGAATTTTAATCGGTGTAATCTTGGGGTTCAGCATGGCAACCAAAAAACACGTAAAAAGATTTATTGATCCGATAATAACTATTACATATCCCATTCCAAAGGTTGCTTTAGTACCGTTAACAATGGTATG
>JBBITX010000005.1:25125-35437 GCA_037440545.1 Candidatus Bathyarchaeota archaeon | reverse complement strand
TTGGGATCTTGAGTGCGCGAGTACTGCCACCTCACATTCCTTCAGGTTTCTCCCACAGTTCAAGCATTTTCTTTTTAAACTCTCTACGCTTTCTATGGAGGAACTTGTAAACTGTTGTGTGTTGGCTTCCTTGGATTAGCATTTGGATAGCTTCTCTTGCAATTTGCGCCTGCTCTATCTTTCCAATTATTCCCACTGTATGTCCGTAGACGGCTATGTTAGTTTCTGTCAACTCCTCTATTATCCTCCTTGTTTTTCCTTCCGCGCCTATTATCCTTCCCTTTACGCGTCTAATGTCAGATTCAGATCTTCCAAATATGGTTCTCAAGTCTATGATGTCTAGTACCGCTTCTTCGTCGTGGATAAGCTTGAGGGCGTTTTCAGCTGAGAAGCCTCTGCCAATGGCTGTTACCACGTCCTTGGCTCTTAAAAGGGCTGAGGGATCTTCAGCGTTTTCAGCCATGGTGATAGTCACGCCTCCCGTGTCGCTTTCCACTTCAAGGGTTACTGAAAGCTTTTTTTCAATAGCCTTTTTTGTTTCGCCTCCCTGTCCTATGAGGACGCCTACACGTTCTCTTGGAATGCGGACAAAAGTGTTAGGACGAGACAATTCCTGTAACCATCCTGTAAACCTGTTCTTCTGATGGAACTTCAACTCCTAAACGGTTGAAAAACCTGTTTAAGTTGGCTATATCTCTTTTTAGAAGGAAATCTGCCATGGGATGTGCTAGGGGAACAGCTTGAGCCATGTCGAATAACACGGGGCGTCCCCTCCAAATCATAATGTTGTATTCGCTTAAATCTCCATGTACGAGTTCAGCCTTTCTGTAAAGTTTTTTCAAATAGCCTAGAAGCGTTTTATAAGTTTTGTCAGGGTTTCCAGGGGGTTTCTCCTTCATTGAAGGAGCGGAAACCCCGTTTCTCCCTATAAACTCCATGACAAGCACGTTGTTTTTAACAGCTATTGGCTTAGGAACCCTAACTCCCACAGCCATAGCCTGCTCCAAGTTTTTAAATTCCTTCTGAGCCCATGCAAAAATAAGGGAGCGTGTGTCGCGTTTCACTCCTTTAAACCTTGGGTCACCCTCAACATATTTTAACATGCCCTTCCTAAACTCAGCTGAAACTGTAAGGTAGATTTTCACAGCCAACTCCTTTCCATCCCTATCTTCAGCCCAGTAAACCCTAGACTCCTTTCCAGCCTTTACAACCCCGTAAATCCTATCTATAACTCCGCTGTTCAAAAAGTCGTAGACAACCATAAGGGTTGAACGGTCAAAAACCTCCTCTAAAACCTCATATTCCTCGCTTCTCTTATCCTTCATTAACTGTTCAATTTCATAAGTTCTCTCCTCTTTATGAAGCCTCTTCTCCACCCTTCTCCGAATAGACAAGAAGCATTCTCCTAAAATTAAATTGAAAGATACCCGTTTCTGCGAAGCCAATCAGCCTGGGCGTGGGTGTAACGCCAGACAACATCTCCACGAACGTTAGACTGGAAATCCCATGGAGAAACAAGAACGACGTCGCCTTCACGGATCCAAACCCTCCTCTTCATCTTACCCCTAATACGGCATAAACGCTCATTACCATCCTGGCATCTAACCAAAACACGATCAAAACCTAAAAGTTTAACAGCTACCCCTAAAACATCGTTTCCAGAGGGCAGCACCATCTCGCTTAACTCCTCTTCAGTTATAACCTTCTTCTTACCCAATCAAGCACCTCAATCTTCCCATAAAAGAACACGATTCTCCCTTAAAAGCATGATCATGCCAAAAATTAAAGCCAAATCTAAGCTGTTACATTAACTCACTTACGCCATGGGCCGAAATCTTTAACCAATTTTCAAGTGTAAATTTTAAAAGCTTAAGATGAAATTATACCATTTCAGTTTAACCTGGGTGAAATTAATGGAAGAAAGAATTGTCTATTTCGAATCTGGAGGGAAACACAACACTGAATTAACACTTAAACTTGTCAGGGAAAGGGCGGAAAAGAGGAAAATTAAAAATGTGGTTGTAGCCTCTATTACTGGATTCTCAGCAGAGAAAGCATTGGAAGTTTTTAAAGACGCCGATGTAAAGTTAACGATTGTAAGTATAACAGGCCCTAACTTTCCAGAATTTCCCGAAAGTTTAAAAGAAAAGCTGATTCAGATGGGACATAACTTTTGCTACGCCAACGACTTCAAATATGAGTTTCCCGGAGAGGTGCAGGAGACTCTGAGGAGATTCTGCGAAGGCTTAAAAGTAAGCGTAGAAGTCGCCCTCATAGCAGCTGAAGCAGGCTACGTTAAACCAGGAGAAGAGATAATTGCAGTGGGTGGAACAGGAGTTTTGGGCTATGAGAAAGGCGGAGGAGTAGACACTGCAATAGTCCTTGAGGCCATTAAAAGCAAGGATTTCCTCAAGCTTGAAACAATTTTCGGCAAGAAAGAGGAGAGAAGAAAAATTAAAGAAATCATATGCAAACCAAGATAGCCTTAAACAAGCCTATCCACTTGCCCATATAAATGCAAAGCAGAGTAAGAGTAGACGCCTTTAACCTGGAAAGTTCTGAAAACCCTTTTATTAAAAGGCCGAGTGAGTGAGATTTAAAGGAGGATTGGAAATTTACTTAACGCTAAAGAAAAACGAATGCCTCTCATTATTTATCCTTCTTCTCTTTTCATTTTTTTTAAGACTTATTCTTTTCCCCTATTCAAGGGATATAGGCGACCTGTACTATTATGAGAAATGGTTTAACGCCGCTGCAGATTACGGCCTTCGCGTTTTCTACAAAGTAGACTGGAGCAAGTATGGAGTGGCTTTTTGCGATTATCCCCCGTTCAACGTTTACTTCTTCTGGATTTTCGGTTCAGCAGCGAAGGCGCTGACGCTTTACGGAACCCCAACTGCTGTTTACATGGTTAAACTTCTGCCAACCATTTTCGACATGGCAACTGTTGTTTTAATATTTGCCTTTTTAAGGAAACGCTTCAATTTTAGAGTTTCATTTGCTTCTGCGGCTGTTTACGCGTTTAACCCAGCCGTCATCCTAGACACAGCAGTCTGGGGACAATTTGACTCTATATATACTTTCTTCCTTCTGGTTTCACTCATCCTGTTAATAGCTAAAAAACCAGCACCCTCAGCTGCTTTGCTTATATTAGGCGTTCTAACTAAACCACAGGGGATAGCCTTGGCCCCCCTTACCATATATTTGATTTTAAAGAATCATGGGTTGCGAGGCTTTATAATCTCAGCGGCTACAGCCATAACCACATTATTCGCCGTTATTCTCCCCTTTGAATGGAGCAACCCCATAACCTTCCTCTGGAACATTTACTTTGGAGCTTATAAGTACTATTCCGTGACAACGGCAAATGCATTTAACATTTGGGCTTTCGGAGGCTTATGGAGGCCTGAAACTCAAGCCTTTCTATTCGCAGGATGGTTAATGTTCGGAGCCCTAACAGTTTTCACCCTATACCTTATGCACAAGGCCCTCAACACATACGGAGAGGTTTTAATTCTATATTCGGCTTTCATGCTTTTCTTCGGCTTCTTCATGCTTCCCACAAGAATCCATGAAAGATATATGTTTCCAGCATTAAGCGTTCTAGTTTTAATGTTGCCTATGTATAAAAAAGCAAAAATGCTTTACCCCATTTTAACCATCACATCTTTCATAAACGAGGCATACGTCTTATACTTCCTAAACACGCTTAAACCCATCCCCTTTGAAATAGCTTGGACTGTAAGCCTGATTAACCTATTAATGCTCATTTATACTCTAAATTTGATGTATAAAATTTCCGCAAAGGGAATGCCTAAAAGCTTTAAGCATCTTTTAAGTTTATGTTAAAAAGCATATTTCTGAAAAATGAAAACTGAGGCTAAAAATTGAAAGATAAAATGCTCATTTAAAGCTTCAATATTTAAATCACATTCAAGATGGGCAATTTTATCTTCCAATTTTAAGGTGCTTAAGGCTTTTAAGCCCAAAGAACTGTTGCCATATGATGCCTGAACATTTCTTCAATTTTATCAAAAACCTTGATAGTAAAAGAGAAAGCTTTCTATATAGGTTACATGCACAGGTGCAATGAACTTGAAGCTCTCTATGCCTGCTGCTTAAAAATGATGAAAGGTTTAAAGTTTCTCTATTAATGTAATCAGTGACCTCGCAGCTTAAGGATTTCTTCAGGAGTATACCTTTTACGTTCTTTGTGCGTTTGATATCCTGTCGTGTCCGGTTTCCCTTTCATGTCTGATTTCCGGTAGGTTGATGTAAGGAGCATGTGTCCGGCGAGAAGCGGTTTTCCAACTCTCTTAAAGATTAGGGGGCAGTGAAGCAATCCTTTAGGGACATAAACTATTGATGTAGTGTCAATCGTATGTTTTTCCTGCTCCTCACCCATAAATAACTCCACCTCTGCGTCGAATTCATAGAAGTTTGAAGGATTACCGCCTAAAATAAAAATAAGCTCGTCCACATCGTGTTTGTGGGGTTTTTCCACCATTATAAACGGCTTTTTTATGTATCGAAGCTGAAGGTCAACTGGAAATTCCGGGAGATTTGTAAAACATTCTTCATGGCCACACGCATGAATGCTTGGCACATCACCCCATTTACACTTCTCCAGCGGTTCCTTAACGATGTACTTCCCATACTTTGTCATGTTGGGTTTCCTCACACAGCATTATTTTTACTTATAAAGCAAATATAATTTTTGGCAAGCCACAATCCTTGGATTTTAACTAGGCAGCAAGATTTCCCTTAGATTTCAGCTTGTTAGGCTAAACCTTTCGTCGCTGGCGATGCCAGATAATTTGCAGGTTCCAAATGGAAAAATTTTAAAATGAATAGCTGTGCTAAGTGAACTGTGGAATTATTGCTTTTGAAAACTTTTTAGTCAGCTCTATGTATTTGTCCGGTGGAGGGGAAGGGGTAAACTCTACAACAAAGTATTGACAACCTGCGTCACGGTATTTTTCAATGAAGTCGCAAGCCTCATTTATATCCTTAACATTCAGTCCAATCTTGAGAAGGAAACCAAATAGAAAGTTGCTGTCACCTCTATTATACTCCTTTAAGTACTTTTTAATGAACCTAACCCTAGACTCGTAATCCTCAGGAGATTCTATCCTATGGGGAGAATGAGACCCGTGAGCTATCCATCCATTGAAGTACTTCGCCGTCAACCTCAGCATCCGCGGTCCCATCCCCCCAGACCATAATGGAGGATGAGGCTTTTGCACAGGCTTAGGCTGAAGCACAGCGTCTTTAAGCCTATAGTAATTTCCATTAAAGGAAACAGTTTCCTCAGTCCAAAGTTTAAGGATAACTCGCAGTCCTTCCTCAAACTTTTGAACTCTTACGCCATCTGCATCCCAGGAGAGAGTTGGAGAGTAATTTAGGAATTCGCCTATATAATATCCAACGCCGAATCCGGCTATAACCCTCCCGCCAGAAAGTAAATCAACATTTGCAATTATTTTAGCCAGTTGACTTGGAATCCATCTCGGTATTGGAGTAACAATGCTTCCAACCTTAATGCTGCTTGTTTTGGCAGAAACATATGACAACGTTGTCCACGCATCAACCAGCACTTTGGATGGAAATGGGGGAACAGGAAGATCATAATGGTCAGGTATAAAAACTGCATCATAACCAAGTCCCTCAACCATTACACACCAATCTCCAAATTTTCTAATTTCATTCCAGGGATGTGGAGACGGGTTAATTCCAAAGCGCAGCTTAGATCCCATTAGAGACACACCTTTCAACAGGATTAGACGTCTATTCAGGCTATTTATCATTATCTTTAACGTTAAAAATTTTGGTCACATTTCGGTGCAAGTCGCAAGAGGCATGTTTGTGTTTATGCTTCACAACAGTTTAACCTAATTTAAGAGAAATCAAACGTGGAAAGTTTACCTATTTGCCTTAAAGTTTCACTATTTGGGCGTGGGGCACTCCTTCTATGTTTAGGATGGCTTCTGGGTGTACATATCCTTTCTCTACAGCTTTTTGAACGACATTTTTCCCAATCATGTTAACTATTGTTGAATTCTCTATCATCTCTACGGCTTCTTCAACCTCGACTTCAGCGCCTTTATAGAATTCTTCTGTAACTTTGAACACTATTTTTCCTTCTCGTAATGTTTTCCCTAAAATTTCTGCGTCGCATAGGGCTAATAAAACGTTGTTGCCTATTTTCTTAATTTTCATGTAGCATCTCAAATTAGCCCAACTCTTGATTTTAAATGTTTCTAACTGAGGATTTTGCTCCACACGCCTCGCAGACGAGGAAGGATAGGCGTTTCTCCCTAACAATTTTTGTGTCTGGCCTTTTGCAGATGGGGCAGACAACGAAAGTTTCCATATACCTTTGAAGAAGTCTTTCAAGGGTTTCAGCTGGAAATTTCCCCTGAAATATTATCCTTGACTCCTGTAGTGTAGCTGCTGTGGCCAGTTCACCAGTTAAATACTTCAATAAATGTTGAGGGTCTCTGTTTAAAACATCAGCAACCTCCTTAAAGTTGTGGATTATTGTGCGCATTCCGACGACGACGTACTGGAGTTTCGGAATTTCCAGACGCTCTCTTTTTGAGGCGATTTCAGGTATCTGGGAACGCGCCCTTCTAAGCAGAGATTCATAATCGTACTTCATTGACCAGCGTCCTCGAAGAAACATGATTAAATCATCATATTTAAAACTTAATACTCTAATGTAAATAAAGATAGATGAGAAGGAATAGTTGTTGGGTTACATATATCTTTACACAGGAACAGGGGCGGGTAAAACAACAAACGCTCTGGGCCTGGCACTTCGCTGCATTGGACATAAACGTACTGTTGTGATAATCCAATTTTTGAAATGGTGGAAAAACACGGGAGAGTATAAAATACGGAAAACTCTTGCTCCTTACTATGAAATCTACCAGTTTGGCAGGAAGGGATGGCATGGTTTAGGTAATCTGGGAGAAGAGGACAAAAAACTGGCTGAAAAAGCCTTGAAATTTGCCGAGAAAATTGTTAAAAATAAGAAGCCCAACCTACTTGTTCTAGACGAGATTAATCTGGCCTTACACTGTAAGCTTTTAGACATAAAAGAAGTCCTTGAATTCCTCGACAAAATTCCTAGAAAAACAGACGTCATATTAACAGGAAGGTTTGCTCCCCAAGAATTGATTAACCGAGCAGAATTTGTAAACGAAATAATTGACATCAAACATCCAGAGAAAACGGTTACAAAAAAGGGAATCCAATATTAGAAATGCTGCCCATTAGAAAATACGCTTAAAAGACAACGATTCAAGTCATTTTAGAAGCCCAAAATTAAAATATCGCCTCAAAATTTTGTGTAATACTTATATTCCTCATCATCATATGTTTGTGTAAAAATGGTTGTGTGTTAATTGACGGAATTAGAGGATAAAGTACGCGAAGCCGTTGGCAAAGTTGTTGACCCTGAAACCGGATTAACCTTTGAGGAAATGCACATGATTAAAACAGTTAAAGAGGAGAATCCCGGTGAAGTCAAGGTTGAATTCATTCCTTCAAGCCCCTTCTGTCCAATCGCCTTCAAACTTGCCATGAACATAAAACAGGAAGCCTTGAAAGTTACCGGCGTAAAAAAGGCATTAATTTACTGTCGCGGACACTTAATGGAGCAGAAAATAAACGAAATGACAAACAGGGAATAACCAAAATAATTAATACTTTACACTAAATTTGCCAACGGAATCATTCGGCTTAAGGCGTATTTAAGATTGACTGAGTAAACCAAAAGCCTTAAGTGGAGGCATGCAGCCTATTTTTTGACAAATGTTAAGGTGTTGATTTAGGATTGGCTGTTCAAAGTTTTTCGGGAAATCGAAAGCCTGTAGATGTAAAAGTAGGTGAACTAACCCTAGCCTCGAAAGGTGTGAATGTAAAGGCTAAAGTGGTTTCAAAAAGTGATGTTCGAAGCATAGCTTCTGGGCGTGACGGGGCGCCTCACACGGTGTGCGATGCTTTGATCGGTGACGAAACAGGATGCATTTACCTAACCCTTTGGGACGACAATATAGGGAAGGTGAAAGAGGGTGAAACGGTAAGTATAGGAAACGGTTATGTAAGCCTATATAGGGGAAGTATGAGGTTGAACATTGGAAGATACGGCACGCTTGATGTTTCAAAGGAGAAACTAGAGGGGGATGTAAACACGCAGAATAACCTTTCCTCGAAAGTTTACGAGCAGCAAAGACGTCCCTTCAGAGGTAGGGGCAAAAGAGAATTTGGTGGAAGAGAGAGAAGAGGCGGTTTTAGACAAAGATTCTAAAAGCATAACATTTTTCTGAAACATTATTTTTAGGCTTAATTTTCAATTGTTATTGGTTTTATTTCCTTTTCATTATTGATTTTAATTGATTTGAAGGTTAAATTTGAGTTTTCACTTTCTTTTACTTGTTAATGTTGGTTTTGCGTTATCTGTTGGAATTTCTGTTCATTTTTTGCCGCAACCTTTAAAGCTCAATGGTTGAAAATGAACATCTCTTGATAATAGGGGAAGTTTGAGTTGTGTCAAACTGGTAATGTTGAGAAGAAACCAACTGTTGAAGAGCTTCTTGCTAAGGCGAAGAAACCATCCCAGTTAGCTCCCCCACTTCATAAGTTTTATGAGGGGAAGGTTCAGGTGATGCCTAAATGTGCCATTCAAAGCCCAGATGACTTTGCAGTTTGGTATACTCCTGGCGTGGCTGCTCCATGTAGAGAGATCCATGCTGACCATGAGAAATCCTTTGAACTTACAAACAGATGGAACTATGTGGCTGTTGTTTCAGACGGGACACGTGTATTAGGACTCGGAGACATTGGCCCTGAAGCCGCCATGCCCGTTATGGAGGGAAAGGCGTTACTATTCAAATATCTTGGCGGGGTTGACGCTTTCCCAATTTGCCTAAAAACGAAAGATCCTGATGAGATTGTAAGGGCATGCGAGCTTATTGAACCCTCCTTCGGCGGCATAAACCTTGAAGACATTGAAAAGCCAAAGTGCTTCTATGTGCTGGAAAAGGCTAGAGAACGCTTGCAGATTCCTGTCTGGCACGACGACCAGCAGGGAACAGCAACAGTTATACTTGCCGGGTTGATAAACGCCTTTAAAATTGTAGGGAAAAAACCGCAAGAAAGCCTTATAACCCTTATTGGAGCAGGGTCAGCTAACATTAGGACGGCATATGTTCTCATAAGGTGGGGAGTCAAATCAGGCAATATATTAATGGTGGATACAAAGGGAATAATACACTCTGGAAGAAAGGACATAAAGAAGGATGAGGATCCATGGAAATACGAGTTGGCCCAGATAACAAATGCAGAGGGCAGAACCGGCGACATATCTGAAGCCTTTAAAGGAGTAGATGCTGTAGTAGCAGCTTCAAAGCCTGGCCCCGGCACGATTAAAAAGGAATGGGTTTCTTCCATGGCTGACAACTCCATAATTTTTGCATGTGCAAACCCCATACCTGAAATATGGCCTTGGGAAGCAAAGGAGGCAGGAGCCCGCATAGTAGCAACTGGAAGAAGCGACTTTCCAAACCAAGTGAATAACAGTTTAGGGTTTCCAGCAATATTCCGCGGAGTATTAGATGTCAAGGCTAAAACAGTGACAGATGACATGTGCATAGCTGCAGCTCAAGAACTGGCGAAATTCGCTGAAGAAAGGGGAATCCACGAGGATGATATTCTCCCAAGAATGGAGGAGTGGGAAGTCTTTCCAAGAGAGGCCGTGGCATGCGCCCTTAAATCCATAGAGCAGGGAGTGGCAAGGGTTAAGCCCAGCAGACAGGAACTTTACGAGAAGGCCGTTGCCATCATAAAGAACGCCAGGGAAAGCCTAGCTGTACTCATGAAAGAGGGCTTAGTAAAGAAACCTCCACCTGAAGAGGAACTTCTTAAACAGCTTTAAAAACCCCTAATTCCACCCTTTTTCTATTCAAAATAGAAAATTATTTAAATCATATTATAAACATTAAAATGGTCAGGAGTAATGCAGATGCGCCTAGATTATACACTCTACGCCATATCAATAATATTCTTCATATTGGCTGCAATCGCTGCAGTTGTGGCCTCTCCATTAGATAAGCCTTTATGGGTTGCCATTACCCTAATTCTTGGAGTCATATTCGCCCTGCTAGGATACACTCAAACGCCGAAGAAAAAGGAAGCAGCCCCACCCGTTGCTGCCGTCACTAAACCTGCGCCCCAGCCTATCCAACCGCCTCCTGCTGTACAAGCTCCAGCGGAAGCGGTAAAGGAAACAGCTGAAAAAGTAGCTGAA
>JBBITX010000005.1:19953-25025 GCA_037440545.1 Candidatus Bathyarchaeota archaeon | reverse complement strand
GTAGCTGAAGCTGGAACAGCTTTAACAACGATTAAGGGTATAGGTGGAAAAAGGGCTGAAATGCTTAAGGCTGTCGGCATTAGCACTGTTGAAGAATTGGCTGAAGCCTCAGCTGAAGATTTAGCGGCTAAACTCAAGGTTTCCCCAAAGTTTACTGAGAAATGGATTGAAAACGCTAGAAAACTTGTTAAAAAAACTTAAAGGGAATTTAGAGGTTCAGCTACAACTGCAACACCCTTATTATATTCCTTCTCTCTAGCCTCTTAATGGCGTCTAAATACTCAGCCTTCTTTTTTCCGCTTAATTTGAAACTTTGCACCATATCATTTAAGGGCATACAGGTCTTTCCGAAACTTAAAGCTTCTTTAAGGAGGTGTCTAACAATTAGCCTTTCAAGCTTCCCACATCTCCATGTGGTGTTACGTATGAGGACTATTGCTCTTCTAAGTTTTCTCCTACCCCTCAAGATTTCTCACAATTAAGCTTTTCTCACACGCCTTTTTAGAGTTTACGTTTTCAAGCGTTTCAAAAGCCTAAAATACCTAGAAGAGCTTATCCTCCTGAAAGGACGGTGTTACTATAATGTTTAAGGGGGATGCTGGAAGAGTTATTTTCTCCAGAATAATGGAGGGTGAAGATTTATTTGATGCGATTAAAAGTAGGGTTGAAGATAATGGAGTGAAGGCCGGTGTTTTCTTAGCTATCGGCACTCTTAAGGGAGCAACCCTTGGTTATTATAGGAACGGTGAGTACACATATATTCGCTTAGAGCATCCGTTAGAAATAGCGTCGTGTATTGGAAATATTGCAGTTGATGAAAGTGGCGAAACAGTTATCCACGCCCACATGGTTGTTTCAAACGATAAGGGCGAAGCATTTGGAGGACATCTCATGAAAGGATCACCTGTTGGTGCCACAGCTGAGCTGACTATAATAGAAGTTTTAGGCGTAAATCTTCAAAGGGCTTATGACGGGAAAACTAAACTTAAGCTTTTAAAGTTAGGGTAAAATTTTCTTTAAGGCTATTCCATGGGCTTTTCCATAATAGTTTTCCAGTTTTCCAGTTTTCTTATATCCAAGTTTCCGATAGAGGTTTAAAGCTGGAACATTGTCTTCTCTCACTTCCAGGCAGCAAATTTTAACCCCTTTTTCCATGAAGATTTTTTCAATTTCCTGTAAGAGTTTGATGCCTATCCCTCTACGCCTGTAATTCGGCGCAACGTCCATTGTAATTATATGTCCTGTTAAGACTTCCCTTTCAATGCCTACCATTCCTATAATAAAGCCTACAACATCCCCGTTCACTTTTGCTATTAGACTTACTGAGTTGTAGCTGGTAAGTAGCCGTGCTATATGCTGTTTTTTGAATGCTTCACTTTTAAAGCACATTTTTTCAATTTCGTAAAGTTTGTCTAAATGCTTAAGTGTGGCACTTTCCACCATAACAACCATAGGCATCTCTAAAATATTTTATATTTGTGTAAAATTTAGGCTTTTTCCGCTTTTCCCGGGTTTAAAGAGGTTTTTATCATTTTAAGTTCAACCCATTGCTGGGATGAAAATCCTATAAAGAACGCAAGCCAAAGGGTTATAATTCTGTTCAATATTGTAGCTGTTGCACTTATTTGGAAGGGCACACCTAAAGCCACATAAAGCGTTGTCATGGTTATTTCTGGCAGCCCAATTTCAAACGGTACTCCTATAGGGATTGCCTTAACAGCTGAAACAATGGTGTGTGTCACGAGGATGGCGCTCCATGAAATTTGAGGATAACCAATAGCTGAAAAAACCAGATAGGAGATTAACAAGTTAGAAACCCTTGAAAGGCTGGAAAGGAAAACAGCCAAAGCCACAACCTTAGGAGAACTGCTAAAATCCTTTATGGAACTGTTAAATATTCCTGCAAGTTTAACAGCTTCCCCCCTGATCCTATCAGACTTCCACTTCCCCCCAGTCACCCTTTCAACAATTTTTAATGCATAATCTATAATCTTCAGGGTCCACTTCTCCCTGAAACATAGCAGGAAAAGCAAACAAATAAAGAATAAAGTTACCGCTGCAAGAAACAACGTTAGGTTAAAAACCAAAGGGCTTACATGGGAGGTTTCTGTGAAAAGTATACCTATCCCTGTTAAGAGGGCTGCTAAACTAACACCCATATATATGAGTCTATGAGTAACGAGAGAGGCTACAACCTTAACGCCCACATCATTTCCATGCTCCCTAGTCATCAAATAAACCCTTAAAACCTCCCCACTTATAGACTCCGCAGGTATTATTATGTCCATAAAACTTCCATACCAAATGTATAAATAGGCTTTAAAGGCTGAAACCTTAACTGAAAGGAAACTGAGAAGACTCCGCCAAGCCATTGCAAAAAGAAAATAGTCGATGAAGATTAAAGATGCAGCTAACAGATATTGAGGCATATCCACACTTTGAATTGTGGCAACAACTTTAAACATGTCAACCCTGAAAAGGTATAAGTATATTATGAATGCAGCTATACCCACTGCAGGCAGTAAAATGGTCTTCCAAGTGAACTTCGGCTTTATTGCACCCATCCGTTTTACATCCGCAATGACTTCAAGAAGCTCCAATGAGAATTATATATTTTACCCAAATCCGCCTATTATTACGTAGACAACTAAATTAGTTCTAACATCAAATTATATTCGGGTGTACTGTTTTGGCAAAAAGTCCACACATCCCTCTGAGTTCTTGTTGGCGGCATGCAAAAAGACGGTTCAAATGCGTCTTTGGTTCCTTTTACGCTGTGTTTTGATTATCCTGAAATTTCAATGCGAAACAAATGTAGGGCATACTCAAAGATTAAAAGTTAGAAGCTTAGTTAATAAAAGGTTCAGAGGAGGGTTTGAGAGGAAGATGTTAACCCGCAAGGAAGCCCTAAACCTTATTAGTAGATATATTTCAAAGCGAAATATATTCTACCACATGTTAGCTGTGGAAGTAATAATGCGACGCCTGGCAAAAGCTTTAGGCGAGGACGAGGAAAAGTGGGGCCTCGTCGGTTTGCTTCATGATATTGACTATGAAAAAACTGAAACATCCCCTGAAAAACACGGCTTTCTTGCAGAGGAAATCCTCAAGGGAAATCTTTCTGAAGAGCTTATAAAGGCTGTTAAAAGCCATAACTTTGAGCACACAGGAGTTAAGCCTGAAACCAAGTTGGAAAAAGCATTAATAGCAAGCGATGCTTTATCAGGTCTTCTTGTGGCCTGTGCCTTAGTGATGCCTTCGAAAAAACTGTCGGAAGTTAGGGTTGAAACCGTTGCTAGAAAGTTTAAAGATAAAGACTTTGCAAGGGGAGCTAATAGAGAGAGAATATTACTTTGCGAGGAATTAGGGCTTAAGAGGGATGAGTTTTTTGAAATAGCCCTAGAAGGGCTGAAGAAGGTAGCTGGGGAAATAGGCTTGTAAATTTAAAATTCAGGCTTCGGCTTACCCAACTTTTTATCTAAACAAGCCTTTACAAATCCATAATATTCAGGGTCTGGTTTACCTGGGCGACTTTTAAATTCTCCGTGAAACTGAGAGGCGAAAAAGAAGTAATGTTCCGGAATTTCTAGAATTTCCATTCTCCTTCCATCCGGACTTCTTCCTGAAAAAATTAATCCTGATTCCTCAAGCATCTTTATGTAATCAATGTTAACCTCGAATCGGTGGCGGTGGCGCTCATAAATCTCCATGCTTTTGTATAGCGAATAAGCTTTTGTGCCTGGCCTTAAAATTATTTTGTGCGAGCCTAGACGCATGGTTGCCCCCTTATATTCTATGCCTTTCTGTTCAGGCATGAGGCTGATCACTGGATGCGGGGTGTCTGGGCTGAATTCGATGCTGTTAGCATCATCTAAACCACACACGTTTCGGGCGAACTCCACAACAGCCAGCTGAAATCCGAAGCAAATTCCAAGGAATGGAATATTGTTTTCCCTGGCAAACTTGATTGCTATGATTTTCCCCTCAGCCCCTCTATAGCCGAAGCCGTAGGGAACAAATATCCCGTCAAAGCTTTTCAAGCACTGAACTTTATCAGGGTTTTTCTCGAAATTCTCAGCTTCAAAATATTGTATGTGCACTTTTGCTTGGCAAGCTGCCCCTCCGTGATGTAAAGCCTCCTTCATGCTTACATAGCTGTCTACAAGGGCAGCGTATTTTCCAACCAAGGCAATTTTAACTTCGTATTTCGGATTCATTATTGTGTTTACAAAGTTCCTCCACACTTCAAAGTTTGGCTCGCGTTCTGGAAGCTCAAGCCTTTTACAGATGAAACTGCCCATTCCTTGGCCGTCTAAGATTAAAGGAACTTCATAGATTGTTTCAACATTGTAGGAGCAGAAAACAGCGTTCTCCGGTATGGTGCCAAAAAGGGCTATTTTCCTTAAAGCCTCCCCATCAATCATTTTGGAGCATCTTGCAACTATAATGTCAGGCTGAATACCGATTCGTCTCAACTCGTTAACACTGTGCTGAAGCGGCTTAGTCTTCATCTCCCCAGTCACATCCAATATTGGAACCAAAGCGACATGAACATACAAAGTGTTGCCGTATCCTTCTTCCAAACGCATCTGCCTAACAGCTTCAAGAAAGGGCAATCCTTCAATATCTCCAACGGTGCCGCCTATCTCTGTTAAAACCACATCAACCTTAGAGTTTGAAGCCACGGCTCTAATGCGACCTTTAATCTCATTTGTTATATGGGGCACAATCTGAACACATCTCCCTAGAAAGTCGCCTCGCCTCTCCTTTTCAATAACAGCTTTATAAACACTTCCAGTTGTAATGTTATTCTCTTTTTTCAAGTTTAAGTCGAGAAAACGCTCATACCATCCTAAGTCCAAGTCTGTTTCTCCGCCATCTTCAGTAACGTAGACTTCGCCATGCATATACGGGTTCATCGTTCCAGCATCGACATTTACGTAAGGGTCAATTTTTACAGCTGTAACCCTAAACCCCCTAACCTGAAGCATTTTTCCAATAGAGGAGGTTACAATACCCTTACCAACAGAACTTAATACACCGCCTGTAACAAAGACATACTTAACCATGCA
>JBBITX010000005.1:4673-19853 GCA_037440545.1 Candidatus Bathyarchaeota archaeon | reverse complement strand
TGCGGTTTTGGAGAGCCTCTCACAAGGCTTGACGTCGTCTTAGAGGTCAGCCGTTGGATAAGGCGTAACTATGGAAAGATGGTTACGATTAGGGTTAACACCAACGGCCATGGAGATTTACTGAACCCGAACAGAAATATTGCCGAAGAGCTTAAAAAAGCAGGGGTTGAAAAGGTCAGCGTAAGCCTTAACGCTCATGACGACGCCACATACATTCAAGTGTGCCGCCCAAAATTTGAAAGCGCCTTTGAAAGCGTTTTAGATTTTATAAGAAAGGCTAAGGAACTGCTAAATGTTGAAATAACGGCGGTTAGGCTTCCAGAAGTTGACATTTCAAAAGTGGAGAAAATAGCCGAAAAATTGAACGTAAAGTTCAGGGTAAGAGAATATATACAGCCTTTCTGGTAGGAGAAGCGTGAAGTTGTTTAAAAATTAAAACTTTTACGTGCCTTTCAAGTTATGAATTTTACAAAATTTACCAGCCATCATTTTCTTCTCCAGGGCTAATAGGCCAGCCTCCTCCATTGAAGCGCCTAAGGAGATGAAACCATGTCCTTTTAAAACTAAAAAATAGTTTCTGTTAAGAACTTCTTCAACACTTCTAACTAATTCTAGGCTGCCGTAGGGACTCCACTTTGTAGTCTGCACAAGCCCTATTTCACCTGCATGATTAGTTATTGAAGAATCATGACCGTGAAATATAGCGTTTATCTCACTTCTAAGCTGGTAAATCCTGTAATGTAAGAGGCTTTCTGAAGATGGCTTTCTTAAACCTTGAACATAGACAATTTTTTTCTCTAATTCACAATTAATAACCTTCACAAAGCATTTTGAGCTAAGATTATCCTTAGGACCTAGGCCTGAAGCAGTAATTATAAACTTGTTTGAACCTTTATTAAGCCTAAAACTTAAATTTCCCATAGATTTTCCATTAACAACAGGCGTCAAACCTGACTCATGAAATTTTCTACACCATCCAGCCAGCTCCATCACCCTTTCATCTTCAGGGGCCTTCCTAATTAGAAAAACCGTTCTGAACTTTACTCCCTTATATTTTTCCATATTTCGCAACTCTATTTGACATTATGCGAAAATTATTAAAATAGTTTAGGCATACCTGTTCAAACGTTTAGTTTTAAGCTTACAGGCATTATAAAGATTAAAGCTAAAATGATTTGAATAAGTTATGAGATTAATGTTGACTGCTATTTATGCATAAGGTATATAGCATCTCAGCGAAATACTGGTCGTAGAGGCCGTTTAGATGCAAAGGGCATATTCAAAATTGTTGGGGATCGTTGGAAAACCCAACACTGGTAAATCTACATTCTTCAGTGCGGCAACGCTTGCACCTGCTGAGATAGCAAACTATCCCTTCACCACCATAAAGCCTAATAGAGGTATAGGTTATGTGAGGACGCCTTGTGTCTGTAGGGAATTCAATGTTAAAGATACTCCAGTAAACTCTATTTGTCTTGACGGAGTTAGACTAATCCCTGTAGAGTTTATAGACTGTGCTGGCCTTGTTCCTGGCGCTTGGCAGGGTAGGGGTTTAGGCAACCAGTTTCTCGATGAAATCAGAAAGGCTGACGTTCTCATTCACATTGTTGATGCTTCGGGAGGAACAGATAGTGAAGGTAGAATATGTAGGCCCGGTGAACATGACCCAGTGGAGGACGTTAAGTTTCTTGAACAGGAAATTACTATGTGGTTAGCGAACATACTTAAAAAGGACTGGCCTAAAATTGCCAGAACTGCGGAATCGGAGGCTAAAGATCTTCTTTCAATGCTTGAGGAGAGGCTTAGCGGTCTTGCAATAAGAAGAATCCACATTTTTGAAGCTGTTAGAAGGACTGGTTTAAACGCGGACAAGCCTACAATGTGGAGCGAGGGGGAATTTATAAGGTTTATTGACGTGCTTAGGCAGATTGCAAAACCCATGCTTATAGTGGCTAACAAAATGGACATTCCAACATCTGAAGAAAACTTTGAGAGACTTAAAAAGCTTAACTACATTGTGGTTCCATGCTGCGCTGAAGCTGAACTTGCCTTAAGAAGGGCTGCTGAAAGGAAGCTGATCGATTACACACCTGGAGACTGCAACTTTAAGATAATGGCTCCTGAAAGGCTTTCTAAAAGCCAGATTAAAGCCTTAGAAGCGATAAGGGAGAAGGTCCTTTTAAAGCTTGGCTCAACAGGTGTTCAAGACGCGGTTAATATGGCTTACTTAAAACTTTTAAACATGATAACAGTTTATCCAGTCGAAGACGTTGAGCACATGTCAGATCATAGTGGTAGGGTTTTGCCTGACGCATACCTTGTTCCCTATGGAACAACTGCACGGGAATTAGCCTATTTAATTCACACAGAGTTAGGGGAGAGCTTCATATACGCTGTTGAGGCTAGGGAGAGAAAAAGGGTTGGAGAAGACTACATACTTAAAGATAGGGATGTAATCTCAATAGTCAGCGCTAAAAAGCGGGGTTAAGCACCCTTATGCGCCGAAGCGCCTTTTGCGGTTCTGAAATGTGCGCACAGCTCTTAGAAGGTCTATTAGGCGGAAGTCAGGCCAATATACATCTAAAAAGCAGAGTTCACTATAGGCTGACTGCCAAAGTAGAAACCCGCTTAGCCGCTCTTCGCCGGAAGTCCTTATGATTAAATCTGGGTCCTGTTTTGGCATGTGGGAGGTGTATAAGAATTTCTCGAATAGGCTTTCATCGACGTCTTCAGGGTTTAATTCCCTTTTCCTCACCTTGTCTGCGATTTCTCTTGCAGCATCTACAATTTCAGCTCTTCCTCCATATGCGAAGGCTATGTTTAAAAAATGCTCATTATAATTTTTAGTTGCCTCCTCCACTTCTTCTATGAGTTTTCGCAAATGTTCTGGAACCATGTTTAATCTTCCAATAACTTTTACGCATACCCTATTCCTATGAATCCTCTCGTCTTTCAGAATTTTTTGAAGCTTTTCTCCTGCAATCCGCATAATCTCGTCAACCTCATCCCTTGGACGGCGGAAATTCTCTGTTGAAAAAGCATAGAGCGTTATAGATTTAACGTTAAGCTTTAAACACCATTCGAGAAGCTGCTCAACTTTTTCAGCTCCTTTTCTATGGCCAAGCCATGGTGCTAAGTCTTTCTCAGAAGCCCACCTCCTGTTTCCGTCTAAAATAATTGCTATGTGCTCCGGCCTTACATTGCTTTTAACCTGATGCCAAAGCCACCTTTCATAAAGTTTGTAAACGCCAATTGTTGAAAGAAGTGTTTTAAGCATTAATTAAACCTCGCATTCTTAAGTGCTCCTTTACATGGACAACTATCTTTTCTATCTAGTGGTAAAGCCTTTATGGTTTCAATTATGATTTGTTCTATTTTAGGCTGAACCTCCCTCGACACATTTAAAACTTCAGTAGCGGACAAGCGTTTCTCTATGCCTGCAGCCATGTTAGAGGCAAAGCATAAAGCTGCATAGCAGATTTCAAGTTCCCGTGCGAGAACAGCTTCAGGAACCCCTGTCATTCCAACAATGTCGAACCCTAAACGTCTGAACATTTCAATCTCTGCTGGAGTTTCAAAACGTGGCCCCTCAGTGCAGACTAAAATGGCTTTGGCGTGGAGGCTTAGGGAAAGCTTTTCGGCAGCCTGGATAAGCAGCCTTCTTATTTCAGGACAGTATGGCTGTGAAACATCAATGTGTGTCACAGGAGACTCATCGTAAAATGTTGCAGGGCGACCTTTTGTGAAGTCGACATAATCATGGGGAATAATAATATCGCCAGGCTTAATTCGCCTATTTATAGCGCCTACAGCGTTTATAGCTATTATACGCTCCACGCCAAGCATATGCAGCCCATAGATGTTCGCTCTATAATTCACCCTGTGAGGAGGTGTGTCATGCTCAGGTCCGTGTCTGGGAAGGAAAACTACATTTTTACCTGCGACTTCGCCGACAGTTAGAGGCGGGGGCAGCCCGTATGGTGTTCCAACGCGCATCTGACTTTTATCCTTAAACAGTTTCTCGAAACCTGTGCCTCCTATAACCGCAATTTTAGGTTTCTTCAAACTCTTCAACCTCCCTTTCAGCTTTCTTGAAGAACCCTTTAGCAATCTTATGGACTACTATTACGACTAGAAAAGAGGCTATTCCAATCATTATTCCAATAATTATTGAAAATATCAATGCTTCATATCCCATTTTTGGGTCTATCAGAAGGCGGGATGCAGATTCAAAAATCTCTCTAGACCAGGCAATTAAGACTATTAAAGCGGAATTTCGAAGAAGCCTCGAGTCACGTTCAAAATACCATCTTATTGCTCTTCCCAGAAGGAAAATGCAAACCCCTGAGATTATCAGGTCTTTGGAGTTTTTTATGAAGTAACCTGCAATTTGTGGTATGAAGCCCATCCAGTCTTCTGATGAAAAATAAGTAATCGCATTTTCAAGGCCTAAATAAATGCCAAAAACCACACATAGGGCTCCAGCTACTGTGGAAAACGTTGAAATTTGAACCCTTATTGGCGGAGGAGTATACTCCCTTACCCACTTGTAAATGTTTCTCGCCATTTTATCTACTCCAAATCCCTTAAAAAACAGGAAAGCGCCTAAAACGAGGACAATTGCCATTAAATAAAAGTGAACTAAATTGAAAATTGAAAGAATTCCTAAAATGAAAAGTAAGATTCCTGGAAGGCCTAATGCTAAACGGGAATAGCGGGGGTTTTCCAGAACTATTTTTAAGTACCGAGTGAACAAAGCCGCAGTTTCTTCTATGGACTCACTATGTTTAATTATTATTCTCCTCACTGAGGAGACGGGAACCCTTGACTCTATAAGGGGTAAAACAGCCTCATCTGAGTATCCGTCGGTGACAAGAATCACTTCATCAGCCTTATAAGACGACAATATTTCATTAAGTTCTGCTACAATTTTTCTGTCTGCGCCTACGCCTCCCAGTTCAGAGCCAGATATTGTAGCTATTTCGAAAGCCTCGTTTTGCCTAGTCTCACTGTAAAGACGGTCATATATCCTAATAGCCTCAAACATTGCGTTGGCATCGGGTTCTTCAGGATCTTTAAGCGCTAAGGCTATTGCAGCGTTTAGATTTTTCTCTTTTCCAATTAGAGGTGTTTTAATCCCCGTTTTTACGCTTAGGTCGTTGTCTCTGTCTACGCATAGAATTAAAATTCTTTTCCCTTTTGAAATTTCTTCATTACTCTGCGTCATTAAAGCCCTTTACCCATTTCTTTAACTGTTAAAGGTTACTTTAATTTTATGCTATCCCTTTTTCCGTTAGAACCTTAAATTCCTCCCACGTCAATTTTTCGCCGCGCTTCAGCTTTTCCCTAGCTTTTTTTTCAAGATTTTCCATAAGGTCTTCTTCAATTTTCTTCCTCTCGCGTTCTTCTTCTGATTTTATCTCTCCTTTCAACCTGTTTATTTCGCCTAAAATTTCAGCAATCTCTTTTCTGCACTCTTTGCTCTCTTCTCTTGCTTCGAGGAACTGATTATGAAGTGCAGAGGCTTCAGCTTTCAGCGTTTGAGCCTCCTCAATTTTTCTAAGGATTTCTTCATGAATTTCTCGGCTTTTAACGGCTTTTTCTGCAATGCTATCATGGCATGTCTTTGCTTTTGCATAAAGGGCTTTTATTTCAGCATTTAACTCCATTATTTTCTGGTTTAGTTTCTCAATTTTTCTATGGATGCTTAACTGTCTTTCGAATTCTTTCACTTTTCCAACAAGCTCCCTTTCATCCCTTAAGTCTAAAGACTCTGTTTGAATTTTCCATTCTATTTTTTGTATTTCCATCTGCAACGTTTTGGAATTTTTATAAGGTTTAATTCTTGCTAAATCTCGATTCTCCCGTACTAGCTTTTTTATCGCAACAATTTTTTCATATGCCTCTTTTTTAAAGAGGCTTTCCTGTTGTTTCAACTCCTTAACTTTACTGTTTATATCCTCCCTGGCGCTTTTAAGTTTTTGAATTTCAATATGTAGAGCCTTTATTTTCTCATTAATTTTGTCCCTTTTTTCTGCAAACTCCCTTGCCCTAGTGTTTAACTCATCCCTCTTCTCTTTCAATGTTGATAGCTTTCCTTTCAGATCTTCTATTTCTCTGAACTTTTCGCTTTTTAACAATTGGTTTTCCCCTCTCTCTTTGTCCATTCAATAATTTGTCTGAGGGTTTTAACTCCATTCTCTGATGTGAAGAGAGGCAGATTCCAGTTTTCTTTTATCTTCCAACGAATAAAATAGCCTTCGCCCCTTTTCATGCAGGGTTTTTTATAAATGAGTATTCCCCGTCTCTGCCAAAGTGGGGTTTTAGCCAAGTTTACTCCATGCCTAAGCCCTAACTTGTTAATTTCCTCAAATCTCATCCCTGCGAGCATTTCACCTGTCTCTGAGGGCGTATAACCCATTCTTCTCAAAATCCAGTAGGCATAAGCATTGTTATGGTTCCTCCATGCGTTCATCTGTCTCCAAACGATATACTCTATTATTCTTTCAAGGTTTGACGCTATAACTAGGCGGGAGTCGAATGATGTAATAGCCCCTTTGCCGAAAAATTTTTGAAGGTTTAGCGTAAAAGCGCTTGAAACAATTCCTGACGTAACGGAGTTAATTTTCTCAACTCTTCCTCGAAATGGAGCGTTCCCTGTGAATAAAACGTTTACTTCGTCGCTTACAACATATATTAAAGCGGGGTTGAAGCCTTTTTTAAAAAGGGCTTTTGATGAATGAACTAGACATTTGGCAAACCTTTGGTCAAAGGGCTTTTCAGTTTTTATTGTTTCTGAAACTTTCTTAAACCTCCAACCGTCAAGCCTGATGAAAAATGAGGTTAATGGAGGAACAACTATATCTGAGAAAATCTCGTTTTCAGGCCAATTTCTAAATTCCCTAAAATTAATCAAGGATGATTCTTGCATCCACTGTTTTCGCTCCATTTTCATATACCATTATGGGATTTAGGTCAAGCTCTTTAATCTCTTGGTGTTCCATAACGAGCTTTGAAGTGTTTAAAAGGATTCTTACAATTGCATTTATATCGGCTGGAGGTATGCCTCTATACCCTTTAAGAAGCGGGTAAGCTCTAACTTCCATAACCATTTCGAGGGCTTCGCTCTCTGTTATAGGCGCAATCCTGAATGTCACGTCTTTCAGTATTTCAACAAATACTCCTCCAATTCCAAACATTAATGCATGCCCAAACTGGGGATCTTTTATAGCTCCAACTATGACCTCAGTGGATGTGGGAGCCATTTCTTGCACCACAACGCCGACTATTTCCGCGGTTCTGTCATGCCTTTTAACATTTTCAATAATTTTCTTGTATGCTTTTCGCACATTTCTTTCGTTTTTTAAGTTTAGCATAACTCCTCCAACGTCTGACTTATGAATAATTTGAGGTGATACAACTTTTAAAACCACGGGATAGCCTATTTCCGATGCGAACTCCACGGCTTCAGCTAGGTTTTTAGCAAGCTTGAACTTTGTCACAGGTATACCATATTCAGCGCAGATGGCTTTAGCCTCTGTTTCAAAAAGGTTTTTTCTACCCTGCCTTGAAGCGTTATCAAATATTTCAGATGCACAGCCCATTTTTCCGCCTCTAGAAGAGAATCTAGTTTTAAACCTTAAAACAATTTAAGCAATTTCTAATATTATTTAATGCTCCACTTAAGTTTTTAAAGAGTAGGACTGTTTGAAGGCTTTTCAGGTTAACTCTAGGAGGGCCCTAATCCTCTTTATTATGTTTGGATGTGTGGAGAAGATTTCTACTATTCTATCAAGTGCGGTAAGTTTCTGGGAGAGGATTTCTTGAACCAGTTTTTGGTCGTCTGCTGCTGCAGAAATTGCCATTACATCTGTTTCAACCCGGTCCGGGTCGGTTATGAACAGAGCTTTAAACGCGTTTAAATGCTGTGCATCCCTTTTAAATTTTTTGAGGTTTTTTGTGGCGTATACAATTTTTGCCAGCCCCTCTGATAGTTTTTGCGCTCCATTTTCCACTATTAAAGCGCTGTGTCTGTCTGCATAGTATTCGCGGAGACGGCTAAGATAAAGTATGAACATGTTTAGAATCCATGAGAAGGCCATGAACCCCATGCCCAAGGCGGCTGCGCCTCCCCCTCCATCCCTACGTCTCTCATACATAGATGAGAGCATAAGAGAGTATCCAATATAATAGAATAGCGCTGGTAGCAATGAAACAAACATCATTATTTGCACGTCTCTATGCCTTAAGTGGCCTAGTTCATGTCCTATAACGGCTTCAACCTCTCCAGAATCAAGCGTTTTAAGAAGAGTTGTTGTTACAGCCACGCGGTTCCCAGCAATGGGAGATCCATACGCGAATGCGTTTGGAATGGGAATTTGCGCAAGCATAAGCCTGGGCTTTTTTAAGCCGCTTTTCGCTGATAAGTTTTCAATTATTTCGTGAAGTCTGGGGTTTTCACCTTCAGGAATTTCACGTACGTTATATAAAGCATCAATTATATAGGGAGATATTAGCCATTGACCTACGTTGAAGGCTACAACCAAAACGCCAAGGGTTACTACGTCAATTGCACCGAATAGGCTTAGAATTAGCGTAAAAACTAGCGTTGACAGGCCTATTATTATAGCCAGCGTCCCAATCATTGAAAGTCGAAGCTTCCATATGCTCATTATTCTTCCCAATAATGTCATGCAAAAGAAAGGCTGCTTATATAGTTTACCCTTCAGATTTCAGGGTTAAGTTAAGTTTATTATCTGATTTGAGTATTGATTTTTCATGGAAACACTGGTAGATGATATTGGAAGTTTTCCCCTTCCTAAGTCTGTTGAAAGGAGGACGTTCGAAAGGGCTTATACGCTTGCAAGGGAATGCATCATAAATAATAAGGATTTAAAGGATAATGAATTTTTGCTTAAAAATTTCTATAACGTTGTGCTTAAATCCTTCAGAATGAAGCTGGAGGCTGGATTAGATGTCGCCAGTTACCCTCAGCATTACGACATGAGAAAGCAGTTTGCAGAAGTTATATGCAAAGCCATGGAGAGGGGAACATACATTGTATCCGATAGGGAAGCGGTAATACCTGAAGTTTATGTGATTAAAGAGGAGGGGAAGAGGCTCGCTGAAGAATTTGGAAGAAAAGTCATGCTTAGAGTATGTGTAACTGGCCCAATAGAGCTTTATCTACACCAAATAGGAGCTACATTATACAGAGACGTTTTGTTGATGTTCGCCGAAACTGTTAGGAAGTTTGCAAAAAACTCAATTTTAAACACTAAACACGTGGAAACCGAGGTTATTGCCTTAGACGAGCCAAGCTTCGGTTTTCAAGATATATTAGCCGAAAAAGAAACTATTATAACGGTTTTAGAAAGGTCTTTTAACTTCACCGGCGCATTAAAGCATATACACATCCACTCAACATCAAGAATTAGCGACCTCTTAGAAGTTAAAAATCTTAATGCCTTTTCAGTTGAGTATGCATCCTCCCCTCAAAATATAGAAAGCTTATCAAAGGCTATGTTGGAAAAAATGGACAAGCAGATTAGAGTAGGTATATCGAGAACAGACATCGACTCAATTATGGCGGAGCTTTATAGAAGAGAAATTAAAGAAATAAACGACGATCAACTCGTTGAAAGCGAGGACATTATAGTGAGCCGTTTTAAAAGAGCCAAAGAAAAATTTGGGGAAAGAATGACTTTTACAGGTCCAGATTGTGGACTAGGCGGTTGGCCAACTCAGAAGGCAGCTCAGTTACTGCTGAAAAAGACCGTTGACGCGGTAAAGAAAGCCCGTGGAATTACATAACTTCGGTATCCTTAGAATTAACGAAAAATAGCGAAGTTTTTATATCTCATAAATACAGTTCACAACTCCCTTAAATAAATTGTTAATTAACATTCAAACATCCATGAGAATTAGGAAACCTAAAGTATAATGCAACCCTCAAAATTCAAAATCGCACAGTTAATTTAAGAGGAAAATGGATTTTTCACTTATTAATCATAGCGTACAATCGCCGTTTACTATTATTATTAAAAATAAAACTCAAAATAATTTAATCTTTTTATTTGACAACATTGAATTTTTAGAAATAAATGTAAAAACTAAAAAGGAAAAATTTTATTTTAGAGCGAAGTTCTAGGTATATTCCATATTTCTGCTGATTGACTTTTTCTCAGGTTAACAGTTTATATTGCCTTTGCTTGCTTAATGTTTTCATGCATGACTTGCAAAATATTTGATTTGTTTAATTTTAAGCCTGTTTTGCTCGCTTGATAGAGTAATTACATATAAACATGAATAGATCAGCCAAAATCACAAATTGTTCTGTACAAGAATGGGGCACCTTGGTTCTCTGTTTATGTTTCAGGGTAATTTATGGTAAGTAATAGGAAATTCGAAGTTTGGCTGAAGAGGCTTAAAAGTTTAGGCTTCACCTATTACTTGTATTATTATAGTTCTCTTTCTAGCATGGACGTCTGTTTCTATGAATACAATTGACTGCCAAGTTCCTAATTCAACTCTACCGTTTATCAAGGGTAATGTTTTATCTGGAGGCAGAAGAACTGATCTTAAATGGGAGTGGGCGTTTGATGGATGCATGTATTTGCTTTGTTTTGGTGCTAACCTTTCAAGTAAAGCTTTAATGTCATTAAGTAAGCCATATTCATTTTCAGTTAAAATTATCACGCCAGTTGCATGCGGAGCGAATACATGTACCATCCCATTTTTTACACCGGAACGCATAACAGCGTCTTGCACTGTTTCAGTTAAATCTACAAACTCTATTTCACCTTTAGTTTGAAACGTGTAACTTGTGTTAAATACTTTGAAATCTCCCATACATTTTCCCCTTAAGACATTTTAGATTTATGCTTTAAATTTGAAAAACTTTCCCCAGGTTTATCTAAAATAATTTTGGTTTATGCTTTTGTATACTCTAGTAAAAGTCTAAAAATATCCTGGTGAAATTTGGTGATGCAAAAGATTTTAGGTAATACATATACAACTAGACGTACCTGAATATTAAAATCGAATGGGAAAAAGTTAAAAAAGTTCTATGTTTAGTCTACACCAAAACAGACAATTTTAATCGCTCGCAGAAGACGAAGCAAAAATAAGCTTTTTAATAGAGTCTTTTTCCAGACCTGTAAATCTCGTGAAGTCTCTTCAGAATACAAAAGCGTAAACTAATTCTTGGATAGTGATCAGAAATATTTTCCTTAAGCCAGTTATATCTGGGCTTTTCTCTATGAAACGCTTAGGGACAATTTAAAGGATATTTTATTAACGAAGATAAAGCGAAGAGGATTTTTCCGGTTTGGCATGGAGATTTTCGACAGTTTCTTCATAAAGCCACGGTTAAGTCCATGGATTGGCTTTTTGGGGATTAGTGAAAGGCTTTTAAAAAGCTTATTTTCGTATTTAAAGCCTGAAAAGAGCTTAACGGTTTTGTGTTTTTCTTTTTATTCTCTCGGTTTCGAGGTGAATTACCCTTTCATTTATTTACGAATTTATTTTTTAGATATTATCGGGCATTTGTTTGTTTTTACCGGTTTTATTGTGAAAGAAGCTTTTCGCTTGGCGAAAATTTAAGATTGATGTTACCGTTTATAAAATATTGCTGGTTTTGAAATAACCGCTATAATTACTCTAATGCATTGTTATTTGAAGAGGCTGAAAGGATCTTTGAGAGGGTGATTCATAGGTGTCTTTTAGCTATTTCGGCGATGAAGTTGAGTTGCTTGAGAGAAAGGTTGATGGAAGGAAAGTTAAAGTGAAGTGGGATTGGGGATGCTTTGAGAGCACGGAGGGTTTTCCAGTTGATGATAATTTAATCAACTGGGTTATAGGTCAGGATCAAGCCTTAAATGAGTCCTTTTTATGCCTCGACGAGTGGGTTCATAAGCTCAGGTGGCTTGAGAAGTCTAGGTGGTATGAAGGTTGGGGGAGTCCGGAAAAATCTAAACCTTCTGCGAAGACAGCTATAAGCCCAGGTCCATATCTTTTGCTGCTGGGAGACCCTGGAACTGGAAAATCGCTGATTGGGAGAGCTTTAGCTGAAAAACTCACTCAGATCTATAGAGAGAAGGGAATAAAACTCTTCGATGTTTTATGCTGGAAAAATTCTGCCATTCCAAGTCAGCCTAAAATCTCGCTTCATGAAGCTGGGGAAGGGAAGAAAATACTTCAAAAAGAGCAGCTGAAAGAGCTTAAAAGGAAGTTTGTCACCAAGGTTGGATTAAAGGCTTTACAGGTATTTCTAATTTTAATAGGTTTAACCCTCATATCTTTAGGTCTCTATTTCATGTTTCAAGCTTGGCAGGTCTGGAATGAAAACTCAATTGTTTATGGTGAGCCTATACGGGAATATTACAACAGCAACTTTATGGAGTATTTCATTAACAAGTTCGTGGGGCTTGTTCCTATAACTATTATTCCAGGTGGAAGCCTAATATTTTTCGGCATATTCATTTGGTGGGTTTCAAGAATTGGAGGTTTAAGCGCTTTAAAAGGCATAGCAGGCTCCCAACAGAGCGATGTGCCAAAACTTATAGTTGATAATAGTTCTGGACATGCCCCCTTTGTAGACGCCACTGGGCATAGGAGCGCCCAGCTTTTCGGCTCTATAGCATGGGACCCATATCAGACAGGGGGGCTAGGCACCCCTGAGCATCAAAGGGTCACCGCCGGCGATGTTCACAGAGCTTCTCTTGGAATATTATACATTGACGAAATTAAGAATCTCGACCCTGACGAAGCGATTACTCTCCTCACAGTGCTTGAGGAGGGGCAACTTCCAATAACATTAAGGGGTAGGTGGCATGGCGGTGATACTGCGGCTATGGCTGTTTCAACAGAACCTGTGCCAGCAGTCACTTTCCTTGTGGGCGCTGGAAACTTCGACAGCATTGGCCAGATTCACCCGGCCTTAATGGATAGGATTTACGGATACGGCAAAGTTGTTAGAATGAACAATGATATGCCTAACACTGTGGAGAATAGGCGGAAATACGTTCAGTTTATAGCCCAAGAGGTTAAGCGTTTCAATCTTTTACCTTTCAGTCGGGAGGCTTGCGAAGAGATAGTTGAAGAGGGAAGGAGGAGAAGTAATAAGAGGGATGCTTTAACAACAAGGTTTAGGCCATTAATTTCAATTATTAAGACAGCTGCAACTTTAGCCATGAAAGAGGGATGCAGAGTTGTCGAGAAACGTCACGTCCGCGATGCAATAGAAAACCACTGCAAAACAATTCAAAGGCAAATACTTGAACATGAAATAAATGAGAGGGGCAGGCTTTTAGAGATAAAGCCTGAAGGAGCTAAGCTGGGACAAATTTACGGTTTAGCCGTGGTTAAAGACCCGTATAGTGGGGAGATGACTGGAAGTGTATTATGTGTCAAGGCTAACATGATAAAGAAAAGTGAGCTTCCGAGAAACTATCCTATTAAAGGATACTACAAAGTGACAGGGGTGGCTAAAGGCCAGAGCTTCATATCCGACAGCATAGCCAAAGTTAGAAGCGTCATCCTCCAAAAATATGGAATTGACATTGCTCAAGACTATTTAACCCATATTGACTTCGCCCAGTCATATGGGGTTGACGGTCCTTCGGCAGGCGTTACTATGGCGATACTCCTCTGCTCTCTGATTGAGGGAAAACCTGTAAGGCAGGATGTTGCTGTAACAGGGGAAATAAACCTTGGCGTGGGAGAATCTGTGCAAGTAACTGCTGTGGGAGGGGTTTATGAGAAGATTAAAGCTGCTGAAGCCTGGGGATTTAAAAAAGTGGTTATCCCAAAAAAGAATTTTGACTATTCAATTGACGTTAAAGACTACAAAATTGAGGTTTTGCCGGCCTCATCGCTGGACGACTATTTAAAGGAGTGCCTAGTCGAAAAACCCACCCTTAAACTCTCCATTCGATCCAAGAAGTAGCTATGCTTGAATTAATAAACAAGAAAATTATAACCTATTTATCGCGGCTTAAAATAAAATGATGGGTGTGCTAATGTTAAGCGGAATTGATAAAAAGGCCATTAGAAGGTGGCGTAAAAGAGGCTTCTACAGCGAAAACGTTCTAGTAAAACTTTTGCAGAAAAAGGGGTATCACGCCGTCCGCATTCCAGTGAGCAACCCAAGCCTAAACCCCCTTCCAGATGTTCTGGCAAGAAGGGATGTTCATGTCTACGCCTTTGAAGTTAAAAACGCTAGTTACTACGCTTATTTTCCAAAACAGCAAATTGAGAAGCTTTTCAGGTTCTTAGATCAACTTATCCCCACGGAAAAGGAGTATAAACATGCGGTGCTGGCAGCTCATTTAGGGAAGAAATGGATTTTTCGAGAAATAAACTGGACAGAATGGGAAGAAGAGAAAATACCTGAAAAAGTTAGAATTCTAAAAAGAAACAGAGGAAACTGTAAGCTTTAATACATTAAAAGCTAAGAAGGAAAATAAACTGGAAATCCGGAGCTGAAATTAATTTAATTAAAAAGATTAAATTAATATATAGTGGTCGAAAGAAACAAATATCTCCAATTTTGATTTCTAAAATTTTATGGTGGTTTCATGAAGGAGAAAATATTGGGAGTGATAGTTAACTATAGGTTAGGGTTGAAAACTCAAAAATCTAAAGAGTGCATAATCCAATTCAAACATATAAATTGTTATTCAGAGGCTAGCAGACTTCTCGGCCGAAAAGTGGTTTGGGGATCAAGCAAAAACAAGATCCTAGGTAAAATTATAGCTCTACACGGCAAGAAGGGGCTGGTTAGAGCAAGATTTAGAAAAGGCTTGCCTGGGCAGGCCTTAGGAGGAACAGTAGAGCTAGTCGGTTAATAAGTCAGTCATGTTGTTAGCCTCACTTTGACTTACCGACTAACCATACAAATTAGCTCATGAAATATTTCCTGAGCTTATTTTAGGTTATAAAGTTTACATGAACTTTGCATTTTATGATAGTAAGAACAGTTTATTTTTATTGTATTTTTAAATTTTGCCGTATGTTTCGATTTTATTTTTGATTTTTGTCAAATTATTCTAAATTTTTCAAATTTTATTTTTAATAATTTAATTTAAAGATTTCAAAAAATCGAATAATTGCTTTACTCAATAAATAGGCTTTTCAGAAAATTGTGTTTTACTGCGAGAAAATGTGAATCTTATAAGT
>JBBITX010000005.1:0-4663 GCA_037440545.1 Candidatus Bathyarchaeota archaeon | reverse complement strand
CCCCGCGCTTTGATGGAATATTTGTTAGTTAGGATTTTAGTTAGCGTGTAAACTTTTATTATATTAAAATTGAGTTAGAATGTTAAAACTGAGTTAAAGGTTGCGGTTGAGGATTTAAATGTTTGAAGAGTATATTTCAAATACTTCGAAGTCGAGAGCCCTCTATGAGAGAGCTAAAAAAGTTCTTCCAGCTGGGGTTTCTTACTCAATAAGATATTTTGAGCCCTATCCTTTTTACGTTGCAAGGGCTAAAGGAAGCAGATTGTATGATGTTGACGGAAATGAGTATGTGGACTTTTGGCTTGGACACACTGCCCTAATTCTTGGCCATAGTCCTTCAGCTATTGTTAGGGCTGTTAAAAGGCAAGTTGAGAAAGGGACGCACTATGGGGCAAGCCACGAGCTTGAAATTGCATTGGCAGAGCAAGTTGCGAAAATGGTTCCAAGTGTTGAAATGGTGCGGTTTACCAATTCCGGAACAGAGGCAAACATGTACGCTGTACGATTGGCAAGAGCGTATACGGGTAAAAGAAAAATTGGAAAGTTTGAAGGGGGATGGCATGGAGGGTACGACGCTCTTCATAAAGCTGTAAAACCACCATATGACATGCCAGAGTCGGCTGGTTTAACGCCGGGAGCTGTTCAAGACACAATAATTCTGCCCTACAATAACATTGAAGGTGTTAGGGAAAAATTAAAAAGTGAAGAGGTAGCAGCCATAATTGTTGAACCAGTTCTAGGGGCTGGAGGCACTATCCCAGCTGAAATAGAGTTTTTAAAGGAGTTAAGGGAAATTTGCGATGAAATAGATGCTTTACTAATTGTTGATGAGGTGATAACTGGGTTCCGTTTAGCTCCAGGAGGAGTTGAACAGTACTTCGGAGTTAGACCAGACATTACAGTTTTTGGAAAAATTTTAGGAGGGGGTTTCCCAATAGGTGCCTTCTGTGGACCAGAAGAGATCATGATGAGGCTTGACCACACTCGTTATGAAAGAATGCAGTTCTGCTTTCACGGTGGAACCTTCACTGCAAATCCGGTGGCAATGACAGCTGGATTAACCACTCTGAAAATTCTTGAAGATGGAGTTTTGATAAATAGGCTGAATAATCTCGGCGGCAAAATACGAAGGGGTTTGAAAGAAATTTTTGAATCTTGTGAAGTGGAAGTTCAAGTCACGGGGGCAAGTTCACTTTTTTGTGTCCACTTCACGAAGGAGATTGTGAAGGACGCAAACGCCTCTTTTAGGGCTGATAGGAAAAAACTTGTAGATTACCATTTAAAACTAATTGCGAACGGAATATTCTTTCTGCCTACTCATTCAGGAGCCCTAAGCGCAGCGCATAAGCAAATAGACATTGAAAAACTGCTTTCCATAACAGAGGAGTACGCCAAAGGATTAAGGTACCGGTAACATATATGCCTAACCAAACTTCCCTTTTTTATTAAACTCAGTTTTTAAGTTAAAGCTTGTATTTAAAAAGATTTGACGTTCTGGATATGAATGCTTTAAACAATTTTTAGGAACCTTCCCCATTAATGTTGAAGTTCTGAAACTAATTTCTTTTTAATTTGGAAAAAACGTGTTTAAAGGAGTTATGCTATTTGATTCTAAAATTTTAAGATGGCCTCCTGCTCAGTTTTATAATTTGTCTATTTTATTTGCCATATCTTCAAGTATTTTTGTGAAGGGGTGATTTGGGTTCTCATGCACAAAAATTATTTTTCCTTCAGCCCTTGAAATGTCGCAGAAGCATGGAACAGCCCTTAAAAGTGGCACTTCGTAGATTTCTTTAGCCATTCTTTTAAGATTCTCTTCATCTAGTCTTATGGATTCTTTGTATAAGATTTTGTTTAGAACTATTTCTGTTTTCTTTTCGAATAGGTCGTATAGGTCCCTTAGCATTCTCTTTGTTCCTTCAACATCCGAGTTGTCCAGCGTTGTGGCTACTATTACAAGGTCTGCGCTTACAATAGCGTTTATTGAGGAATATTGGAGTCCTGGGCTTGTGTCAAATATTATGTAGTCAAGTCCTCTTTTGTTCATTAGGGAGTTTCTTAGGGCTAATATTTTTCTGAGGGCTTGCATCTCCCACTTTCTATCTTTTGATGACATGTCTCTTATGGCTTCAACTGAGGGGTTTGCTAGACAGACGAAGAATTTTCCGCGGCTTGCTATTCTTTCGCTTAAGTCTACTAAGACCTTGTCTATTTCGCATAGTCCATTTAGGTAGTCGTTGAGCCAATGTTCAACTTTTTCTATTTTTAATATTGTTGCGAGGCTTGGCGCTCGGAAGTCAAGGTCTAAAAGGCAGACGTTCTTGCCCAGCTTTGCTAATGTAACTGCCAGGTTTGTTGAAAGAAGAGTTTTTCCAGTTCCACCCTTATAGGAGTGGACAGCTAGCATTTTGCCCAAATCCATCACCCTTGGCTTTCCCTGTCTATGTAAAAGAAGGCCTTCCTCCCATTCCTTTCTTTTTTCAGATATCCCATAATTACGAGCTGATTTAGGTAAGCGCTTTCTACGGCTCGGGCCCTTCGAGTGTGTTGGGCAACTTCCTCAGCCGTGGCTCTACCTAGCCTACAAACGGTCATGGCTGTTTTCCTAAGGTGATCAGGCATTGAAAGAAGAGTCATAACGTCTAATGGTGCTTCCTGGGGGATTGCTTGAACATCTCTCCTTCCCTGTCTTTGAAGCTCAATAATAATCTCCATTTTTTCATTCAGCCTCTCTAGGTTGTCTCTTATTTTCTCAAGTATTTGTAGGGGTTTTTTCGCCTGAAGCTCTTGGATAGCCATTTTGGTCCCATCTGTTTAACATGTGTACATAATGGTAATGGAAGAAGTGTTTATTAAGTCTTACGAAACACTCATAATGATCAGAAAATAACTAAACCTCACCACAAAACAGGAACAAACCAAATGGAGCAGAAAACATGCTACTTATTAAGTAATAGGATTAAAATTAGAAAAGAAAACAACTATAATGTAGAAAATTGGGCTCTAATATAATAACGGTGGCTCGTTTCTAGCTTCTTCTATTATGGGCAATACCTGTTTAAGCTCTCTGAAATGCTTAAGAACTGTTATACCTCTCTGAGTTATAGCGTAAACCACTCTACGCTCGCCAACGCCTCTCTCTTCAACGAGATTTTGCTTCATTAGAAAATCCAAGTACTCTTTCAAAACGCTACAGTTCACATTCGCCTTATACATTATATGTGTAAGCTTTAAGGGACCTCGATGGGCAAGTACATTAAGGATGTCTATGTACATTTCAAGCTTGGACCGCCTCATCATCCAACCTCTTTCATATATTTTTCCAAACTTCATATAAAGCTTTTATGGATTCAAACTACGTCTTTTTCCTCTTTAATCTCCATCAGCAGCTCTTTTTCTCATTTACTCGAATTAACACGTTCATTCTATTTTGAAATGCCGTCACAAGGTCATCTAACAATATTTTTTGAAATTCCGTCGACAAGCACTTAATGCTTTCACCGAAAACCTCAGCCATTTTCGATTTCATTTCTTTCCTCTGGTCGAGCGAAATTTCATATCTCAAAGTTTTCCTTCACCAAAGCAGAAATACGCCAAGTATATTTAATTAACTTATGAAGTGAAAATATGAATTTAAAATTCATTTTCCAAGTTTAACATTCACTTCATTTTCTTTAAGAACGTAAAACCTTCTTTCACATTTATCCGAGGCATAAAACCCTGGGCTTGAAAATTTGAAAATGTAAATAGAGAAGTCTAGCTTCTCCTTTGGCAATGACGTGAAAAACTGTGGATTACCGCTCCCCAATGAGGGATATACCTAAACCAGTTTATCTGCTGCCCGTCACTCCTAACAGGCGTGACAACCAAATTTTAAGACTTTTTAACGCTTAAGATGGTGGTTTCGGCTTAGGGGTTAATTTGAATTATAACTAACGAATTAATAGGTCTCGGTTTAAATTATCGGTAAGTTTTTCATGGCATGCTGCAGATGCTTTGCTTATGCTTGAAAAGTTTAAAAAAGACAGTTATCACTGAAACTATGGCGTGCGAGCATTTAGGGGAAAATTATGGCGGCAAAAAAGTTGATAGCATTCCTGTCTGTTCTCATAATAATTGCCGTAATTGTTTCAATTTTTGTGGTGAACCTTCTGAATCATCCGAAAGAAGAAAAAATAACTCCAGTAGATTCTCCCAAGCTTCCTGATCGGGGTTTCTTTATGGGAATTCTTCCCGTTCCAGGGGATGGGCAATCCTTTGAGGAAGCATATTCCCAAGCAGCACAGTTCTGCGAGTTCTCTCCTGTTTGGGGAAGGCCCACTCCTTTTTATAATCTTGCAGATGACTTGTCGGGTGGTTGGGGACGAACGTTTGTGAAGAATAATATTCGTGGAAACGGGATGTTTCCGCTGGTTCACATCTCCTTCATCGGGCCAAGCGTTACTCTTATGGCGCCGCCAGACCTAGAAGACGCTGCTCTAAGCGATTCTGCTTGGAGGGAAGCTTACAAACAGGCAGTTTTTGACGTGGTTAGGGCTTGTAAACCGCTTTATCTATCTGTAGGCAACGAGGTAAACAAGTGGTATGAAAAATATGGGGCAGATGCAGATAACCCGAATGGCTTTCAACATTTCGTCAGTCTTTATGAAGAAATATATGACGG
>JBBITX010000004.1:0-40585 GCA_037440545.1 Candidatus Bathyarchaeota archaeon | reverse complement strand
CATTCCAGAAAAAACTACACCCACACATAGGCCCATACTACACAACATACGTATTATAGAACAAGGATTTGTAAGCTTACCTCGGCTGCTTGTGCTCCGAGAAGCGGTTTGCCTCCCCACAACCCTGTATAACGTTCCTTACCTCCACGAAATTATGCACGTCCTATATGCAGGGCTTCTCCTTTGCCCTAGGCCTAGGTATTCTCCACCGAACTTGTATGCTTGCAGTATGCACGTGAATATAGCCTAAACTAAATAAACAACAAATCTTGAAATAGTCCAATGTACCCATTCTAATGGGTAAATCTTTTTCGGTTGGTATGGCAAAGTTGATAATCTGGAATTCGCGTTTTTATACTGGTGCAAGTCATGGTTGAGGTTGGCGCTAAGGTTCTTGAACATTTTAGGAATCCACGTAATGTGGGTGTCATTGAAGGCGCAGATGGACATGGAAAGGTTCAGAATCCCATCTGTGGTGATGTAACTGACATTTACATTAAAATTGTTGACGGAGTAATTGTGGATGCTGCATTCACTTCGCTTGGGTGTTTTGCAACAATAGCCTCTGCTTCAGCCCTTACAGAGATTGTTAAGGGAAGAAGTTTGGATGAGCTTTTAGCCTACGATAATAGTGTCGTGGAGGTAATAGAGAGGTTAATGGATATGGTTAGGGCTGAGCTTGGAAATCTTCCTAGAGAAAAGTGGCATTGTCCACCAGCTTCCCTTGAGGCGTTCTTAAGAGCCATCTTACAATACTATGTTAAAAAAGGAGATTCTGATAAAGCTAAATTTTTAGAAGAGATTCTGGAGACAATAAAACCCTATTACATGAAGGGCCGTGAAAAACTTTAGCGGAGCCTCAGCAGAGCTGAAGCTCATCGTATACAATTGAAAAAGCCCATGATATGCCTATTATGCTGGGAAAAGCTAAATGTTTTAAGTCCTTTTTTGAATCATGGCTGCAAGCCCTACTAATATAAGGGCAGATCCACCCATGTAATACATTAATTCTATCAATAATGTACTGGTAAGCTTGCCCGCACTGGCTGTAAAAACTCCCAGCGGTGTGTATGTGGTGGCAAGTCCAATGATTATCATAATCAATCCAGGGACAACAACTGCCAAGCTGAAAGATTTTTTGGGAAATTCTGTTTTCAAACTGTTAGTGCGTACTTCTTCAGGCACAATTGACGGTGTGGCAATGGCAACTGCTCGGATAAGTATTGGCGTTACAACAAGAATGAAAGGCAGCATTGTCACGAACCAATAAATGGTTAAACCAAAAGATAGAAAGGTTAGCACGGAGGGAGAAAATTCAAGGGCTTGCAAATAAATAGCCCTAAATAAGAAAACATAGAGAAAAGCAATAATTGCATTCCCAATAATTAATGTGGCAACTGATGCTGAAATAAACCTCGTCCAATTAAACTTTTTCTTAAGAATATAACCAAACAGGTAGAATCCTATAAAGTTGCCTGGAACGGCCGCTAATAAACTTCCCATGTAGAGCGTGCCATGCTTAATTGAGTCAGCTATCAATGTGCCGACAGCAGCACCTATAGCCGCGGGAAGTGGCCCAAAAATAGCTCCGAAAAGGGATGGAATTATAACAGCAGGTCTAAATTGACCGAAACCCCATGGAGAAGGTATATAGGCGGTTGCATAACACCCCACAGCATACAGGGCGGCACATAAAGATGCTGCAACGAAAAGCAATGAAGATGGATGTTTCGGGCCTTTCATAATTCATCCTCTATCAGGAGTTTAGATAAAGATTCCGTATGAATTGTTTAAACATGTTTAAACATCAACATAACATGCTCTAATCTTAATAGCACTTTCAAGCTTGGAGAGCAAGCTTCAATTATTGATAACCATCCAGACATGAAGCCAATAAAAACCCTTCTTTAATCTGGTCACGCTAGACTTTTTAGTTTGAAGCATTTAATGTATGATAAGTGTGATGTTTGTTGGATAAGGAAAATGAGGCCGCTTTTGAGTATGCTCTTCGCGGAAAAGCCTGGAAGGTTTACTGGCTTCTTTTAAGGAGTGGGCGTCCTATGAGTGTGCGTGAAGTTCAGAAAGCCCTGCGCTTCAGCAGCCCAAGTGTTGCAGCCCACCATTTAGAACAGCTGCGCGAGTTAGGCCTAGTTCAGAAACAGGATGTAGGGGGCATGTACTCCTTGGTCAGCGAGGTTAAGATTGGCGTGCTAAGGCAGTTCGTTAAGCTGGGCAGGCTTCTTTTCCCAAGGTTCTTCTTTTACGCAGTCTTCTCAACAGCCTTTTATTTGGCTTACCTCACATTTTTGATGCATAGTCTTTCCCGTGAAAACCTTTTCATATTATTTTTCGGCCTCATTGTTACAGCTGTATTCTGGTATGAAGCCTTAAGGGTTTGGCGTCAAAAGCCATTCTAGATCTATGTTCTAGTTTCTGGACAGAACGTACCAAAAATTAGCATAAAATATTTCCTGCCACTTTATATATGGGCGGTGTAATAAAATGCAGAGAGAAATTAAACGGAAAACAGTTGCCTATGGTTTTGCAGCGGTGTTATTGGCAGTTTTGCTTGCAACCCTATGCTACAACTTCGGAGTTCAACCGATAATCCAGCAGGTTTTCCCTGGGCTTAACACATTTTCAAGCTATGAAGAGCTGAAAAACTTCATTAAAACAAACATGGAAATGGTTGAGGCAAAATATACGGTCTTCTCCAGTCAAGGGGGTTTAGATAAAGGCTTACCATTTGTTCAAGCTCCTGTCCCAGCCCCTACAATTACAGGTTCCGAAACTAGCGCGCGGGAGTATTCGACGACGAACATTCAGGTTGAAGGCGTAGACGAAGCAGACATCGTCAAAACTGACGGAAACTACCTATACGTGGTTTCAGGCGAAAACGTTTACATTTTGAGGGCTTATCCGCCAGACATGTCTGATGTGCTTTCAAAGATATCCCTGAAAGAAACTTACAATTTAGAAGTTTACATAAACGGTGATAAGCTTGCCGTATTAGGACTGTCTGGCATGGGGCCACTCAAAGCTTTACCGTATGTTTACGCTGAGGAGGCCTTCATAAACGTTTATGACATTTCAAACAGATCCCAGCCAAAACTGACTAGGAATCTAAGCCTAACGGGCTACATTTCAGGTTCAAGGATGATTGGCAACTACCTCTATGCAGTTGTAACAAAGCCAGCTATTAGGCCAAGCGAAACTAATGTGACGGATTTCGAGGTTGACCTTCCCAAAATTATTCAAGGCGAAAACGTTAAGGTTGTTCAGCCAAACGAGGTTCGATACATTAATGTTTCAGACGCATCTTACTCCTTCACGACAGTAGTTGCTGTAAACATTTTAGACGATGCTAAGCAGCCGACCTATGAGACAATTTTGAAAAGCGCAACTTCATGCATGTACGTTTCAATGGAAAACATGTACCTGGCAGTTCCAAACATAAACCTTTGGATTCTATCAGCAGAAGTGGGAGAGCCGCAATATGAAACAGCAATATACCGGGTTAAACTAGACGGGGATAAAATAGAATGGCAGGCAACAGGATATGTTTCTGGACACGTACTAAACCAGTTCAGCATGGATGAGTACAAAGGCTTCTTCAGAATAGCCACAACAACAGGGTGGGGAGACAAATCCACCAACAACGTATTCATATTGGACATGAACCTGACCACCGTTGGAAAACTCACAAACCTGGATCCAGGCAAAAGAATATACTCAGCGAGATTCATAGGTGAAAGATGTTACCTTGTAACATTCTACCAGAAAGACCCATTCTTCGTAATAGATGTTGGAAACCCATATAAACCAAAGGTTTTAGGCTTCCTTGAAATAGAGGGATTCTCAGGATACCTACACCCATATGACCAAAATCACATGATAGGCATAGGCATGGAAGATTCCAGAGTAAAGCTATCCCTATACAACGTTACAGAAGTCGAAAATCCTAAGGAAATAGATAAATATCTAATTCCAAGCGAAACAATGAAAACACAATGGGCAACCACAACAGTCCTGTCAGACCACAAAGCCTTCCTATTCAACAAGCAAAAACAGCTTCTAGCACTCCCAATAACAATAAGCTGGGCCGAAATAGAAATACAAAATGAAAAAGAAGAAAGCTACACTAAGGGCTATTGGCAAGGCGCATACGTCTTCAACATAACTCTAGAAGGCTTCAAATTTAAAGGAAGCATAACCCACCAAGATGGAAATGGCGGATACGAATTGAAAAGAATACTCTATATAGAAGACATCCTATACACAATATCGGACGGAAAAGTGAAACTAAACGCCTTGGGAGACCTAACTCAGATAAAAGAAATCATTCTGAGCTAGAACCAAAAAATCAAAAATGAAAAAGCATAAACTGCAATAGAGCAGAACTCTGAAAGCTTAAAAATATTTTTCTAATTTTAAAACCTTTAGTCTGAATTATCTTGCATATTGGCTGCTTTAATTTTCTAAAGCTTTTCTATAGAACTATAAGCCATGGAAGATTCGGCCGTCTAAAGGTTATAAAGGATTTTTATGTTTAACATATCTGGGTTAAATTTGCACCTCCCAGTTATGAAAAACGAAGTTTTAGGCTATCTTGATCCTAAGCCAAACGAGGATTTCATAGACTGCACAATTGGAGAGGGAGGCCATGCAAAGGCCATACTTGAAAGAAACAGTCCAGAAGGTAGAGTTTTAGGCATAGACTGCGACCCGAACATTATAGAAAATGTGAAAAACATGGTTAAAGGCACTTCATATGAGAAGAGGCTAATACCAGTCTGCGGTAACTACGCTAACCTAAGCTCCATTGCAAAAGAGTTCGGCTTCACATCTGTTGCAGGCGTGCTCTTCGATCTCGGCCTGTCAAGTTGGCACATTGAAGAAAGTGGTAGGGGCTTCTCTTTTTACAGGAATGAACCTTTAGACATGAGGTACAGTCCTGAAAACCCCCTTACCGCCGAAAAAATTTTGAACTTCTGGCAGAAAAAGGAGATTGAGAGACTTTTAAGGGTTTATGGACAGGAGAGATTTGCCAATAAAATAGCCATGGAAATAGTGAAATCAAGGCCTTTAACAACAACTCTAGATTTAGTTATGGCAGTTGAGAAGGCCACGCCAAGATGGTATCACAGGGGTAGAATACATTTCGCCACAAAAACTTTCCAGGCTTTAAGGATAGCTGTCAATAGCGAATTGGAAAATTTCGAAAAGGCTTTGCCTCAAACACTAGAGGTTATGAAGAGCTGTGGTAGACTTGTGATAATATCCTTCCACTCTTTGGAGGACAGAATCGCCAAAAACTTTCTCAGAGAAAAATCCAGGGAAGGGTTGATTAAGATTTTGACAAAGAAGCCTTTAAGGCCTTCCCATGGGGAAGTGGCTCAAAACCCAAGGGCTCGCTCTGCAAGACTTAGGGCAGCTCAAAAACTTTAATACAGGGGCATATGCCAAATGCGTGGGGAAAAGTTCTTTTTGAATCGTTATAGGATGTTAGGATGGGATTTCAAAGAGGCTAGGCTGAGACAGGCTATTAGAATAAATTTAATGAACACTGGAGGCCTAGGCATTGTTGATAGGCTTATTAAGTTAGGCTTAACACTTGAGGAGATTCCATTTCTCAAAAACGGTTTTTGGGTTGCAGATTCAAAGTTTTCTCCAGGCGCATCCATTGAATACCTTTTGGGCTACTACTCGATTCAGGAAGCAGCCGCTCAAATTCCTGCAACCCTATTCTCAAATTTGAAGGGTAAAACTGTTTTAGATGCCTGTGCAGCTCCAGGTGGAAAAACAGTTCAGCTTGCAGATCTTATGGAAAACACAGGTTTGATAGTTGCCTTAGACATTAACAGGAGAAGGCTAAAAGCCCTTACAAACCATCTTGAACGCTGTCGAGTTAAAAACACAGTGGTCTATCAACTTGACGCAAGAAAAGCCTCAAAGCTTGGAGTTAAATTTGACAGAATCCTCCTCGACGTTCCATGCTCAGGAAACTTCGCCACAGACAAAGAATGGTTTAAAAAAAGGACATTAAGGGATGTGGAGAGAAACGCTAAGCTTCAAAGAGAAATACTCAAAGAAGCATCGCAAACCATTAAAGAAGACGGCGAAATAGTTTACGCCACATGCTCCCTGGAACCTGAGGAAAATGAGCTAAACATCAACTGGGCTTTGGAAAACCTAAACTTAAAAGTTGAAAAAATAAACTGCTACGGGGAAGCTTCACCCACAGAAATCTTCGGCAAAAAACTTGACAGCTCAATTAAAAACTGCAGAAGGATATGGCCAGGTGAAACCCAAGGCTTCTTCGTATGCAAACTCAAAAGGGCATGAGGATAAAGCATATGAAAGACCCTATTGCTAATTTTGCAAGACTTTTTAAAGCTCAAATAAGCATAGAGAGAAAGTTAACTGTGAATAGAAAGGGTAAACTCTTCCTTCTAACCAGAGAGATCTCCAAAATAGCTCGGCAAAAAAAGAATTGGCTTTATGCCGGAACCTACCTTGGAGAAGCTAAGACAGAAATGTTTTCTCCCAGCTTTCCACTGCTTTTTATGCTCGCAGAAAAATCTGAAAACAGGGTTTTCGTGGACGACAAGTCAGCTTGGCTCTTCGTATGCGGCAGAGACATATTTAGGGAGGGAATCTTGACTTTTGAGGGAATGGATGAGGCGGGATCCTACACTCTGGTTATGAATAAGCACGGCGAATGTCTCGGCTTTGGAAAAATAACAAAAAGCCTTGGAAAACTGAAAAAAGGCTTGGCAGTTAAAAACATTATGGACATAGGAGACTTTTTAAGAAGAGAAAAAGCAGGTTTAGAGGCTTAAACCTTTAAGTGTTTCCAGAAGTTTTTCAATTTTTACAACCTGCTGATGTTTAAGCTTCATGTCCCTGAAGATAACTGAATTATCTTTCAACTCTCTTTCTCCAACAATTATTACATGCTTCACTCCCCTTCTATCAGCATCCTCTAAGGCTTTTGTAACCCTCCTTCCCATAACTTCAGCTTCAGCTGGAACGCCTTTTTCCCTAAGCATTTCAGAGATTTTTAAGGCTTCTAGGCTTAGGCTGTGGCTTACTGGAATGACAATAACAGGCTCTGTTTCACGAAACTTCATTTGGACTTTCTGCTCTTTTATTGCAAGCATTATCCTGTCTATTCCATGTGCAACCCCTACAGCAGGTGTAGGCTCACCTCCGAAAGCTTCCACAAGCCTGTTGTATCTTCCCCCTCCAGCCAATGCGATTTCCAACTCTGGGACATAAACCTCAAAGATAACTCCTGTATAATATTCTAATCCCCTTGCGAATCCGGCTTCAACAGTCAAGTCTGAACCCTTTAAAAATTCAAGTGTAAGATTTATAATTTGAGCGAGGTTTTCAACAGCATTTAAAGCTGCATCATAGCCCTTCACAAGCCGTCTCATTTCGTCAAAAATTTCGTTCAGGCTTCTGCCTTTCAGCTGTATAAGCTCTTTAAAAGTGTATAGACACTTCTCTGAAGCCCCTGCTTCCTTGAGAAGTTTAAGGGAGTCCTCATACTGCTTTTTATCCATCAACTGCATAACCCGGTTTTGAACCTCTTCCAAAAGCCCTTCACAGCTTAATACACCTCTTAAAACTCCGACATGTCCAACTTTGAAGGTGTAGTTTCTAAGCCTAACAGACTTCATTAGGGTATTTGTCAGAAGCATTATTTCAGCGTCTGCCTCAGGCCTTTCAGATCCTATGAGCTCAAAGTTTGACTGCCAAAACTCTCTGAAACGCCCCTTTTGAGGCTCATCATACCTGTAAAGGCTTCCGATGCTGAAAAGCCTAAGAGGCTTAGGCTCGTTACGCATTGTTGTGGCTACAAGCCTAGCCACAGAAGCCGTGAATTCAGGCCTTAACGCCACCTTTCTACCGCCCAAATCCTTAAAAGTATACATCCTTTTACGAACTTCCTCTCCAGCCTTTGCAGCTAAAAGCTCATAGGACTCCACAACCGGGGTTATAACCTCCCTAAATCCGTAAAGCCTAGCAGCTTCCCTAGCCTTCTCTTCGATGTAACGCATAACCATTGCATCTTCCGGGGTGAAGTCCCTCATTCCTCTAACAGGTTTATAGGCTTTCATTCCATCTACTTCTCCATCATAGTTTTAGGCATAGTTAACTGGGAAACAGTGTAGTAGACTATTTCCCCCCTCCTGCTCATAACAGCCAAAACAAGCTCTTTTTTTAGGCTTTGACACTGCCTCATAACATGGGTTAAATACTCCACAGAGAGGGGTCGGCCTTCCTGCATACTTAGAACCAGGTATTTAGCTGTGTCCTTTCCATAATCTCCCCGCTCGTAAACCCTGAAGTCAAGGCCTAATCCGAAACCTCCTCTAACTACATAGCCCCTCCCCCTTAGATCACGATAAACCAGGTATTTAGCCCAAGCATTCTCGTCGCTTTTTTCGTAAGTCTGCAGAACCATCTGGAAGCTTACATTCTCGCCCTTCTCATCTTTAACTTCAAGAAGCCCCCTGTCCATGAGGTATAAAGCTTCATAAAAGTTTAGGAGAAGCCATCCATCCTCAACCAAGCCGTAGCCTCTGGATGAAAGTTCCTCAACACTTTTCTTTTCTTCAACTTTAACGCCGTCCTCTACTAGCCTACCCTTAATTTTTTCCTCTTGACGTTGCACTGCTCCAGCCTCATTTCTCTCCTTGCCCATTACCCTCAACCGTTTTCGGCTTAAAACTTAAAATGTCCTCCTTATATAAGATGCCATCCTCGCAGATTATTGCAGTCACATATTTAAGGGGTGTTATGTCGAAGGCTGGGTTTAAAACCTCTATGCCTTCAGGGGCTATACGCTCCTTCCCTATAAAGATGACTTCTTCAGGGCTTCTCTCCTCAATTTCCACTTCTTCCGCCTTCCTTTCTAAGTCGAAGGTTGATTTTGGGGCTGCAACATAAAATGGGATTTTATGCTCATCTGCTAAAACAGCAACTTGGTAGGTTCCAATTTTGTTTATTACGGCATCTCTGACTATTCTGTCTGCTCCGACAAAAACTTTGTCGACAATCCCCCTATGCATGACATATCCAACCATTGTGTCTGCTATAAGGGTTACAGGTATGCCGTCCCTCTTTAACTCATAGGCTGTTAGGCGTGCACCTTGAAGCTTAGGCCTTGTCTCAGTGGCTATAACCCTAATCTTCTTTCCCTGCTCGAAAGCCGTTCTAACAACGCCTAAGGCTGTTCCATAATCAACTGTGGCTAGGGCTCCAGCGTTACAGTGCGTCAATATTGTGTCTCCGTCATCAATGAGGGCTGCTCCATGTTTTCCGATTAGGCGATTTGCCTTAACATCCTCTTCGGCGATATGTTCAGCTTCTTCAACCACCATGGAGGCTAGCTCCTTGGCTGTTCCGTTGAAGCTGTAAGCCTTCTGCATTATTCTATCAACAGCCCAGAAGAGATTAACCGCGGTAGGCCTGGTTTGTCTAATGCTTTGAGCAGTCTTCTCCAGCTCCTTCAATAGGTCCTTTTTGTTTTTTGCCTTTGAGTGGTAGGCTGCTAAAGCCAATGCGTAGGCTGCAGCAGCTCCTAGAAGAGGGGCGCCTCTAATCTTCATGGTTTTTATGGCTTGAACCACCTCCTCTGGACTTTTCATTTTCAGAAACTCTGTTTTGTGGGGTAGCTTTTGCTGGTTTATTGTCATAACTAACCCAGTGCGCCATTCTATTGTGCGCATTACGCTTTATTCCTCCGATAACCGTTTATGTTAGGGGTATGTTATAAATCTGTAAGGTGGGAGGTTTGAAGAGGGAAAACCTCCAGATCCTTGTCAAGAATTTTGGGAGAAGGTACTCTGAGGTTTTAGGGATAAGCCTTGAAAAAGGCGGGGAAGGGGAGGTTTTCAAGTGGTTTTTGGCTTCAATCCTCTTTGGTGCTCCCATAACGGAGAGTTCTGCTATTAAGACTTACAGATGCTTCGAAAAATATGGTGTTTTAACCCCTTCGAAGGTTCTTGAAAGAGGCTGGGATGGGCTTGTAAGCATACTGGATGAGGGAAGCTATACTCGCTACGACTTTAAAACTGCAGATAAACTTATAGAAGTTATGAAAAACTTAGTTGAGAAGTATGGCGGTCGGCTGGAAAATATACATGAAGCCGCCGTTGACCATGAGGATTTAGAGAGAATTTTAAAAGGCTTGGGTAAAGGCATAGGGGAAACAACAGTGAGCATTTTCCTAAGAGAGCTGCGGGGCATATGGCGTAAGGCCATGCATAAGCCCACCCCTCTAGTTATGCTTGCGGCGCAAAACCTTGGGTTGATAGTTAGGGGAGCGGCGGTTCATTCTGCTGTAAAACAACTTGAGGCGTTCTGGAGTGAAAACAAGATTGAGGGGGAAAATTATGTAAACTTTGAAACTGCACTTTTAAGACTTGGAAAGGACTTTTGCAGAAAAGAGAGGTGCTCCGCCTGTCCCTTAATGGGTGAATGCTTAAACCCTAAGTCTGCTGTTTAATGTAGGTTACAACCTCCACTGGGCAGTCTTCCGGTAGTTTAAGCCTCCTCCTCCACTCGTCTCCAACAGCTATTAGGGAAAAGACGCCTGAAATTTCAGCTCTTGCCTTGCGGATAAGATTGACGAGAGCCGCTTGGGTTTCCCCTGTTTTAATCATGTCATCCACAATGAGGACGCTGTCTCGCCTTTTTATAGCGTCCTTAGGAATGTAAAGCGTCATTGTAACCCCTGAATCTTTCAAGGCGAAGGTTTCCTCAAGAAACTCTTTAACTCCAACCTCCTTTGATTTTTTAGCTATCACAAGGTTTACTCCAAGGGCGCTCGCAACTAAAGTGGCTAATGGAACACCGTCAACAGCCGCTGTGAAAACCTTTGTCACACGTTTTCCAGCGAAGTTTGCAAGCGCATGATTAGCCGCCTGCTGAAGAATGTTAAAGTCACCAATTATGTCGGTGTTATCGAAATATCCATCCTCATTAAACTTTATCCTGCTTCTAAGCTCACTCTCCAAACCCACAAACTTCGACAAAACCTTCCAAAGCTGTCTAGCCCTTTCAGTGTTAGGTAAAACGTGACCTTTAGCATATCTGCTTAAAACAGTAACAGGTAAACCCGTCTTAGATGAAAGCTCACGATAAGTGATGTTCCTTTTATACTTGGCAGTTCTCAAAAGCTCAATCGTCATAAGGCGGAGCTTCAACTCTTCTGCATGGGTGCTCATTATCCCTCAATCCTCCCTTAAACATGGACGAATAAATTTCAAAGCAGTTAACATTTATTATTAGCTAACCAATTTAAAATTTCCGATTGAAATTTAAAATGGGAAGGAAGCAAACTCCTGAAAACCATATTTGGAACGTTAACTATTTACCTTGCCCTTGCCAAAACAACCTCAACTGAATATTCAAAACCCTTGCGGAAAACTGTTAAATTAATCCTGTCGCCAGGCCTCCTCTTATGAATTTCACTTAGCAATTTTTCAATCTTGTTTATTGGAACGTCATCCAGAGAAATTATAATGTCTCCTGCAGTTATGCCAGCCATTTCAGCAGGGCTTCCATCAACAACCCTTGTAACCAAAACCCCCTCAGAGAGAGGTATACCATAATAGGCTGAAATCTCCCTTGAAAGACTTAAACCTATTATTCCAAGCACAGGCCTAGCGTGGAACCCGCTTGTTATTATCTCGCCTGCACATTTTTTAGCAGAATTTATGGGAATGGCAAATCCAATTCCATGGGCAAATGGGATTATAGCCGTGTTTATGGCAATAACTTTTCCCTGTACATCTACTAGAGGACCACCACTGTTCCCAGGGTTTATAGCTGCATCCGTCTGCACAAGATTTTCTAAAAGTTCATTTTTAGACTCTATGGTACGGTTCAGGGCGCTTATAACCCCTGAGGTTATTGTTGGACCACCTGCCAAGCCAAAAGGGTTTCCAATAGCGTAAACGCGCTGACCCATCCTCAGCTTATCAGAGTCGCCTAGCTCAGCATATTCAAGTCCCTTCCTTCCCACTTTAACAACTGCTATATCATGGATGGCGCATGTCCCAATTAAACGTCCCTCAATTACCTCACCGTTCCAAAGAGTTACAGCTATGCGTTCAGCTCCCTGAACAACATGGTTATTCGTTAAAACATGGCCATCCCCGTCTATTATGGTTCCTGAGCCCATGCCCTCAACAGGAAAAACCCTGTAGAACATCCCTTCAACAAGCCTAATAGTGCTTATGTTCACAACACATCGACTCACCTTCTCCAACATTTCCAGAACTTCGGACTCATCTCGGAAAGCCAAACCAAACACCTCAACAATATATACGGTTTTGACACTTTTCAAGCTTGCGTTGAAAGAGGTCAAAACTAGAGGTATTCTTGGCAGCCAAAACATAAAAGCGAAAGTGGAAAGCCACCCTTATCGGACATTACCTATAAACCAGCCTCAAACAAGCCAAAACCATAACCAAGTTCAGCAAATCGTAGGCTTTCCTTCGAAGAAATAGAGCGAACTTGGAGACTTTGCCTGCAAACTTACCTAAGCATACCAAAAAGCCAAAACCGAGGGGGCTATTATGAGCATAATCACATCAGCGTCATAAACATTCATTTTCTCACATAATCAAAGCTATGGTGGATTAAACAATTGCCGCTTTAAACTTTAGGCGTTTTAAACGAAATTTTGAAGGCTATAACTGTTGAGAGGAATATTGCTCCAGCTATAATAAAAACGTATGAAAATCCAAATGTTTGAACTATAAATGGTCCGGCAAAAGAGCCGAATGCATTTCCTATACCTAAAAACGCATTGAATAAACCGGCTTTCCCCTGGGAAATTATCTCCATAGAAGCTGAAAGTATGTAGATGTGGAACACACCGTAAGCAAAACCCATTAGGCTTAGAATTGTAATAGGCAAGATTAAATTTTGCCTTGGCATCCATAAAGCCGGCAGCAGTAAGAATGTTAATGCTCCGCGGAGAAGCACGATCTTAGAAATTTGATCATGCGAATACCTGTCATACGCCGACTTCCAAGCCGTGACATATCCTAAAAACCCTCCAAGGGAGTTTAGAACATACACCAGAAAAACTATATCGATTGAAATTCCTAAGGCTGTTGAATAGAGGAAGAGGCGAGAAAAGTATGCTTGTGGCCAAAGAGAACAGAATTATCCCGCTGCAGAAGGCGTAAACATTCTCCCCTTCAAGCTTCTCTTCAACCCGTTCGCCTTCCAAGATTTTCGACGTTATGATGGCGCCTCTATAAGCGAGGCCTACATTCTTCTCTATTTTCACAAGGCTTCTTTCAATTGTCAGTAAGGGGTCGGAAACCAGAAAGATCGAGGTTGCAAAGGCTGCAAGGTTTAGAATGCTGCAAAGAATAAGCGTGGATTCTGCCGTAAACCCTAGAAAAGAAGTTGTAAATCCTAAAAGAAGCCCTGCAGTCCAGCCAACCTCTGTGAAGGCTTCATAGAGGGCGAAAGCCTTCCTCCACTCTTCATGGGGGTATAGTTCAGCTATAAGGACGTTCTTGGGAGGTTCACTTGCTTCGTGGAACACAGCCATAACAGCGTAAACTGCTATGAATAGCTCTATGCTTCGGGAAGTTGAAAGGAGGTAGATGGCTATGCTTAACGTTAAAAATGAAAGTAGAATGTAGCGTTTATAACGCCTATTCTTGTCGCATATATAACCCCAGAAGAAAGAGGATGGAATAGCTACAAGTATGGCAACTGCAGAAGCTATTCCGACATATATAATTGACCCACCGACTGAAACAACATATAACGGAATAAAAACTGAAAGTAATCCAAAGGCCACATAGGCTCATAACCATTTCAGGGAAAGCTAAAACCTTTACTCTTAAACATCTAAGTTCGAAAAATTGAGGGCATATAAAAGGATAGAGAAGAGATTAAATTTCACTGGCTAGCGCTGCAGGATTAAAATAACATGGAATGCTTGAAATCATTCTTAAGGAAAGCTTTTATAAAACTATACGCCTCTTACCTTGGCATACTGTTCGAAGTGGAGTTTAAATGTCTCTGCAGAAGGGCGACTTCATACTGTTAGACTACGTGGCTAGAGTGAAGGAGACAGGCGAGGTTTTCGACACAACCTTTGAGGAAGTGGCTAAAAAAGAACGCCTTTACAGAGAGGGCGAAATCTACGAGGCTAAACTTGTCGTCATAGGCGAGGGGTGGGTTTTAAAGGCTTTAGATGAAAACCTGACAGGATTGGAGGTTGGTAAGACAGGAACTGTGGAAATTCCACCTGAGAAGGCCTTCGGAGTAAGAGACCCTGATAAGGTTAGAAGGGTTCCTTTAAGGCAGCTGGCTGCCAAAGGAATAACGCCAACCCTAGGAATGCGCCTTGAATATGACGGAAAAATGGCCACTGTACGTGCAATAGGCGCTGGAAGGGTTCTTTTGGACTTTAACCCTCCACTTGCAGGGAAAACCCTTGTCTACGAAGTTACGGTTAGGAAGAAGCTTGAAGCGAAAGAGGAGAAGATAGCAGCTCTAATCCATAGAAGGATTCCAGCGGCTGATATAGAAAAGTTCAAGTTTACAGTGGAAGCTGACACAATTACTATTGAAATGCCTGAAGAAACCTTCTATTTAGAGGGAGTTCAAGTGGCTAAAAGGGGCATAGCATTGGACATTCAAAAGTTCTTCCCTGAAATAAAAAATGTCAGGTTCACTGAAACGTTTAGGGCGGAAGCCCAATCTAAAGCATAAAGGCATTTCTAGATAACATCTGTCATCTTTGCAATTTTTTCGCATTCTTCAAAGCTTAAATTTAACTTGTTAAGTATTGTATAACGTTCTGGCCTAATGGATGAAGCCCTAAAAAAGGCTTTAACCACATCCTCCCTAGTTAAACCTAATTCGTAAGCGTTTGTGGGAGCGCCTACAGCCTTTAATGTTTCCTTTATCCTTCTCCAGTTTACCCCATGCACATAAGCCATAAGGATTGTTCCGACACCACATCTCTCCCCATGCATGGAGCTGTTAGGCTTTATAGTTTCCAAAGCGTGGCTGAAAAGATGTTCTGACCCGCTGCAAGGCCTGCTGCTTCCAGCTATGCTCATAGATACACCGCAGCTTATGAGGGCTTCCAGCAGCACGCGCAGCCCCTCTGTCCTCTGCTGCCTTATGAGGCCGGCGTTCTTCATAACAAGTTTGGCGCTCATTAGGGCTAGGCTTGCCGCATAATCCCCGTAATACTCTTCTCTATCCAGGTAGGCAAGCCTCCAGTCTCTAACAGCCGTGAACTTTGCAACGACGTCTCCGCAGCCGCTTGCTATAAACCGGTAAGGAGCTTGCATTATTAGATTTGTATCTGCAATAACGGCTATTGGAGATTGAGCCATAACGGAGAAGGGCTTTTCAAAACCTTTAACTGAGGAAAGCGGGCTTGCAATCCCATCGTGGGAGGCCGTGGTTGAAACACTTATGAAGGGAACACCTTGACGGGCTGAGCTAAGCTTCGCAATGTCTATTTTTGTCCCGCCCCCAACGCCGAAAACAACTTGAGGCTTAAAACACATGATTTTAGCTTCAACAGCCTCAACTTCTTTAATGGTTGCAGATTCAACCAGCATTGTTTCAGCTTTTATTCCTCCCTCCACGAGTTTGGCCTCAACAACTTTGCCAGCAACCTCGTAGGTTTTTGAACCAGTAATTATCAGGGCTGAATCTGTAAAGCCCAGTTTTTTAGAGATCTCTGCAACACTTTCTATTACGCCTTCTCCTATAACAACCTCCCTTGGAAGCTGCATCCAATGATGTTTCAATGACAACGTAATCACTAACTAGTTTAAAGCAGGATCCGTATTGTACTAGATATCCGTTCTCTCTTAAAACTTTTCAATTTTAGAGGCTGTTCACACTGTCCAGTGGTTATGATAAATGGAGTTTTTAGAGCGTAATATTAATAAGGCTCATGGCCATGAATAAATGATGCTGCTTCCTAGCGAAGTAATTGGTGCCATGTTTAGGTTTTGGGAGAAATGTGTAGATGATAAGTAAAGATGTGGTTGATAAGTTAACAGTGAAGGGTACGACTACGATAGGTGTTGTTTGCAGAGACGGAGTAATACTAGCATCAGACACTCGGGTAACTATGGGATTATACGTTGCCCATAAACATGGGAAGAAAATTTACAAGATAGATGATCATTTAGCAATGACCATAGCTGGAACAGTTGCAGATGCACAGAGAACAGTGGACATTTTAACGGCGAACGCTCAGCTTTACAGGATAAACATGGGAAGGCCTATGCCTATAAGCTCCGCGGCAAGGCTTGTGGCCAACGTTCTCTTCTCCGCGAGGTATATCCCCCTAGTCACACAGGTACTGATTGGAGGTTTAGATGATTCGGGACCCCATGTTTATTCGCTGGATCCCTTTGGAAGCTTAACAGAAGAGAAATGTGTCGCTACAGGTTCAGGATCCCCAATTGCCTACGGTGTCCTCGAAGACAAGTATAGAGAGGATATGTCTGTTGAAGAAGCCTTGCCCATAATTGTTAAGGCTGTTGACTCAGCCATGAAACGTGACGCTGCAAGCGGAGATAGCTTCAACGTGGCAGTCGTAGATAAAAAGGGGTACAGAGAATTAACAGAAGAGGATAAGAAGAAGCTTTTAGCATTTAGGGAAGTTTAAAGTTGCCGCCAAACTCTCAAAGGGAAAAGGTCGAAATAAGCCAGTACATACTTGAACACGTTCCAAAAGAGGCTGAGGTGACAAGGGTTGAATATGAAGGCCCTATGCTTGCAGTGTACGCCAAGAGGCCGGAGCTTTTGGTTGAACAGAGCAGCCTAATAGCAGACATAGTTAGCGTTATAAGAAAAAGAATCGTCGTCAGGTCAGATCCTTCAGTTAGGCTGCCTGAAAAAGAGGCTGAAAAAATCGCAAGGGAAATAGTGCCGGCTGAAGCTGAAGTAACAGACATAAACTTTGATCCAAGCCTTGGTGAAATAATAATAGAGGCTAAAAAGCCAGGCCTAGTTATTGGGAAAAACGGGGCGGTTTTACAGGAGGTCATAAAGAGGACAAAGTGGCGTCCCCACGTTTTGAGAAGCCCGCCTCTCAAATCCAAGATTATAGCCAACATTAGGCATTACCTACACTCTGAGAGTAAAGAGCGGGAGAGAATCCTTCGCACATTTGGAGAGCGTATATTCAGGCCTAAAACCTTCGATATTGGAGATGTTCGAATAACCCCATTGGGAGGCGTTCAGGAAGTAGGCCGTTCAGCTTTCCTAGTTCAAACAAGGGAGAGCACCATACTTTTAGATTGTGGAATAAACCCAGGTTCTCAGAAACCCTTCGAAGCTTTTCCAAGATTTGACCATCCATCCTTTGAAATAGACTCTTTAGACGCTGTTGTTATAAGCCATGCCCACCTTGACCACTGTGGACTGGTGCCATTCCTCTTTAAGTATGGATATGATGGTCCTGTGTACTGTTCTGCCCCAACATCTAATTTGATGACCCTACTTCAGCTTGACTATTTAGATGTGGCAAGCAAGCAGGGAGTAATTCCGCCATACGACCAGAAAGACGTCCGCGAATGCGTCTTACATACCATTCCCCTGCGTTACGGCGTTGTGACAGACATAGCTCCAGACACGCGTCTAACACTTCACAATGCAGGCCACATTTTAGGCTCCTCCATAATTCACCTGCATATAGGTGAAGGATTACACAACATTGTATACTCAGGAGACTATAAGTATGCTAGGACAATGCTTCTAGAGGCTGCAACAGCTGAGTTTCCAAGGGTTGAAACCTTCATAACTGAAAGCACATACGGCGGTCCTGACGACGTTATGCCATCAAGAGCTGAAGCTGAAGAGCGCCTGACAAAAATAGTGAATGAAACATTAGAAAATAAGGGTAAAGTTCTAATTCCAGTTCCGGCCGTGGGTAGAGCTCAGGAAATAATGCTCATTCTAGACGGTTATATGAAGCGTGGACTGATGAAGGAGGCGCCTGTCTTTATTGAAGGCATGATTTCAGAGGCTACAGCCATACATACGGCTTACCCTGAATACCTTGGAAGAGAGGTTAAAAACAGCATACTTCATGAGGGGATTAACCCTTTCGAGTCAGAGTACTTCACAGTTGTTGAACATCCAACCGTGAGGCAGGAGATAATTGAAGGCGAACCATGCATTATTATGGCTACGTCAGGCATGCTTGAAGGCGGTCCTGTCATAGAGTACTTTAAAGGCTTGGCTGAAGATGATAGGAATACGTTAGTTTTCGTCAGCTATCAGATTGAAGGCACATTGGGAAGGAGGGTTCAGAAAGGCTTAAACGAGGTTGCCATGATAGACGCCGATGGAAAAATGGCTGTTGTTAAGGTTAGAATGCGCATAGACTCTATTGAAGGCTTTTCAGGCCACTCGGATAGAAGGCAGATAATAAACTATGTAACTCACCTTAAACCAAGACCTGAAAGAGTTATAGTTTGCCATGGTGAAAAAGCGAAAATTTCAAGCATCACAGCTTACATAGATAAGAAATGTGGAATTCCAGCTGTAGCCCCCTCCATTATGGAAACGATTAGACTGCTGTAGGTATGGCCTCGCTTGCAACAGGTGTTTTCTCCCTCCAAATCCTCACGTTTGGAGGGCAGACCACAACCCTCTCTTCGCCTAGGCGTGCAATATCCCCCCCTACAGCCTCTACAAACCCGCATAGCTCATTAATTGCCTGTTTGACGTCGTCAATGCTCTTGCGCGCCAAGGGGGTTATTCTAAGGATTAAAATGTTTCCAGAGCGCACTTCGCTCTTCACCTTTTCCAGTTCGGAGAGGTCGCGGAGGGGCATGGCCTTCAGAAAGGTCTTACAAGAAACTTCTTTATCCTCAGACTTCTCTTCGTCTTTCTCATCTCTTTTAGATTTACGGAACAGATCGCCTAAACCAGGCAATGCACTCCTCTCTAATATCTATTTATCTCCTTAAATCTTAAGTGTTTCTTTAATTAGCCTTTTTCAAGGATTTAAATACATGCTTTAAGCGACATCTATTAATGTTTTACGGATTGCAAATGAGGATTATGGATTCATTTAAGCTATTTAGTAACATCCTTCAAGATATTCCATAGCTTGTCGCCGACAAAGTGGATGTTTTTAAGGATAGCTCCTTTCTTCGTTATGGCTGCATCCTCAGAGTTTAGAAGGGCTTCACCTAAGGCTATTGGCTTTCCATACTTTTCTTCCACTATGGAGACAAGGTCGCCTTTTCTGAATGCGCCTTCAATGCGGACTATTCCAGGGGCCATGACGTTGGCGCCGTTGCATATGTGGGGGACAGCTCCCTTATCAACTATAACTTTTGAAGCTGAATTTAGAAACTCATTAAATATTAAAGTGGGCAAAAACTGGTCTTCCCTCTTAAAGATTAAGGGTTTACCGTTTATGAAGTATAGCTCTCCAAGTTCTGTTTCCGCAATTTCCATTTTTGCCGCGCCTTGGAAAACGTTCTTCAAATCTATTTTCATTTTCTCTGAAGCTTTTTTTAAAAAAGCCTCTGTCTCTTTGGCTTTTAGGAAATGACGTTTAGGTTTTTTAGACATTCAGCATTTCTCTTTTAGATAGGTTTAAATTGTAAGAATTTAAGTATAAAAGGGTATATGGATAACTGTTTAAATTGAGGGCTATAAATGAGTGAGATGACAACTGAAATCCTTGAACAGAACCTGGGTAAAATAGTGCTTGTAAGATTGAAGGGTGGAAAGAGCCTTCGCGGAAGGTTAAAGGGCTTCGACCAGCATTTAAATTTGGTTTTAGAAGAGACGGAGGACACCTCTGAAGCTGAAAACGTGAAGAAATTGGGCTTAATAATTGTGAGAGGAGACAACGTTGTTCTAATATCTCCTCCGCCGAGGTGAAAAAATGGGTAAGGGAACCCCCTCCTTCGGTAAGCGCGCCGGTAAGACACTACATATACGTTGCAGGCGTTGTGGGAGGAAGTCATACAACGTTTCGAAGAAACGTTGCTCTGCGTGTGGTTATGGAGCCACTTCAAAGATTAGGAGGTATTCTTGGCAGGTTAAAAGCCTTAACAGGGAGAGGCTGCGTTAAATTTCCATTAAACGCCTTATAAATTGCTGTTATAATATCCCTTATCCAACTTTACGAATATTAGGGGTCCTTTACTTCTCGCTAGTTCCCTAGCTTTTCGCAGCGTGTTGTTAACTAAGTTTAGTATTTGCTCTTCCTCTCTAGCATACTTCCTCTTTTTTTCACCTAGTTCCATTTTTAAAAGGTTTTCAGCTAAAATTGAGGTTCCACATATTTCCCCGTTTTTTATAAGGGTGAACACAACTACTTCCTGCATTTCCCTGCGGTTTGTAAGCTTTCTCCATATTGGCTCTGCATTAATTAGGATTTTAGTCATTCTGTTCCATTTTTTTTGGTCTTCATCGCTTATTAGTAGTTTCACCCTTTCCATCCACTTTTTAAGCCAAATGCCAGTCCAGAGGTCTATGAACTCCTCAAGTTCTCTCGGTTCGTCCCTCTGAAGCCCTTCCAGCTTATCAATAAGCTCGCATGTCGCTGCATCCTTTCCTATGAGTCCCCAGAACACTTTAAGGTAGTTTGTGAAATCCTCACACGCTATCTGGAGAACCTTACGGTCAGATCCATAAATGTCAAGCAGGGGATTCTTGCTTTTAAGCTTCTCTGAAAGCAACATTTCAATGAAGTTCATTCTTCTCCGCTCGAAGCCCTCTCCAAATTAATACTATACGTTACTTTTAATAAGCTTTATTTAAATTCCTTCTATAAGATTCTTATCTAATTTTAAGCAATATTACCTCTTCAAAAATATTTCATCAAAAATATGGTTCTACAAAGGCTGGAAGCCTCTCAATGCTTTCAAGGATTAGATCTGGGCATTCGCTTTCAAGCTCCTTTCTCGTGAACAAACCTGAAAGGACAGCCACTGTTTTTGCCCCTGCATTTTTGCCAGCCCTCACATCAGCTACAGAGTCTCCAACAACAGCGCATTTGCGAATTTCAACGTTTAGCTCAGATGCACACTTTTTCAGGGCTTCAGGAGAAGGCTTGGGAAAAGACGTGTCCAAAGCTGTCAATATATAATTGAAGTGTTTTGCTAAGCCAAGCTTTTCCAGCTCTTCCCTTACATTTTCCCTTGAAACATGGCGCATGGTAACTAATGCAAGCTTCGCCCTCTCTGAGAGTATGCCTAGAGTTTTCGAAACATTAGGGAAGGGTTTAATAAACTTTTTCGTAGAGGCGTAATAGGCTTCTAAATAGGTCTTAAGAAAATTTTCAACGTTTATTCCTGGAATTAAATCGCTTATAGGCTGGTTTAACTCTAGCCTCTTAGGGATTTTTAGGGCTAATTCCTCATGGTTAAATTCTCCAAGCCTAAAAATTTTCGCGGCTTTTTTGAAGGCTTCAAGGTAGGCTCCTCTTGAATCCACAATTGTTCCATCCAGGTCTATTAGTAAACCTTGAACTTTAACTTTCATTCCATCCAAGCCCTTTAAAGTAATTTTAAGGCGTTTATTCAGCATTTTCCTTCGATAAGTTTTTATTTATGCCTTATCGTCTAAAAGGTAGCCTCAAGAGATATAAAGGGTTAAAGTGTGGAATACTAGGCATGGTGAGAAAAGCTAGAATACGCCTCACAAGCACAGACTACAAGAAGCTTGAAGAGGTATGCCAGGAACTGAAGTCCATTGCGGAGAAGACAGGGGTAAAAATTGTTGGGCCAATACCACTCCCTACGAAGAGGCTTAACGTTCCTGTTTTGAAGTCTCCATGTGGAGAGGGCACATCAACATGGGATAAGTGGGAAATGCGTATACACAAGCGCCTGATAGATATAGATGCTGAAGAACGCGCAATGAGGCGTATTATGAGAATCCGCGTTCCGGAAGAGGTTCATGTAACAATAGAGCTTGTTTAGAATCCTAAGCCCAAATTATTAGCGTTATTATGGTTAGGGCTAGGCTTAACGTGAAAGTTGAAGCCCATGCAATTTTGCTCCATAAAAACACCTTGAAACCGTCTAGAATTCCGAAGGGGATAAGGTTGAAGAGGGCTATCCAAGCGTTAAAGGCAGCGATATAGATTAGAATATGTCGCTGCGTGAAAAACCAAAAGGCTGCAAAAACAATAGACAGAAATAGGTTTGTTAATGGTCCTGCCAGGGATATTTTGCCAGCGCTCCCCCTCCCTGTTAGTCCAGCTATAACCACAGCTCCAGGAGATATAATCTTAAAAAAGGGGGAGAAAAATGAGATGGCTGTTAGGAGTAAGCCTAAAAACATAAGTCTAAATTCAGCCCACAAACCTTCCATTTGTGCGGCAAACTTGTGAGCTAACTCGTGAAGGAGGAAGGAGGATGTCACTCCAACAGCGAAAACAATAAGCATGGGAAAACCTCCTATCCGCGCATAAGTCTGGGGAGAAAGCCCTAATGAAAATCCTAGGGCTAAAACGACCAGAGCTGCCACGGTTAGATGCCTAAACTCTTTTTTGCTGAAATAAAATTTTCTCCCAGGTGAAACTGGAATATAAGTGACAGTGTACTCGTACGGCCTAGATACTTTTCCAGTTTTTAAGGAGTAATCCTCTTTCTTAGGAGCCCGAGCCAGCTCTATACGTGTACAATCATGGTTTTCAGGAAGGCGATGTTCCGAGCAGAAGTACCCCTCACAATATGGGCATCTGAAGGGTAGAAAAGTTTCCTCTCCGCATTTCTGACATTTCATTTTAGGGCGCCTTTAAACGTTGAACTGCTTCCTTTTTATAGTTTACGTGCCAATTAATCAATTTATGGCTTTAAGCTCACTACTTTAAACCTTAATAAATGGCTGAGGATTTAAGGTTGATTAAAGCTTTGAGGCGTGTAAAATGGTGAAGCCTTTCAGTTTTGTTCACGTAGCGGATTTGCATCTTGGCTATTCACAGTATGGACTGGAAGCCAGGAGGGAAGACTTTGACAGAGCCTTCCAAGAGCTTGTGGATAAGATCCTTGAATTGAAGCCAAGCTTCATAATTGTTGCCGGAGACCTTTTTCACAATGCGCGTCCTTCTAACATAACCTTGGAAAACGCTGTTAGGAACTTTAGCCGCTTAAAGAATGCAGGTATTCCCGTTTTGGTTGTAGATGGATCCCATGATTCAGCACCGAATATTGTGACGGGAACCATTTTAAACCCTCTGGACAGCGCTGGTTTAATATACTACTTGCCGAGGCATGAGGGAAGTTGTTGGATTAAGCCTGAATGCTGCTATGTTTACGGAGTTCCCAACTATAGGACCCGAAGCAAAACTGAGGAGATGCTTTCAGTTTTCATGGAACAGAAAAGGCCTAACCCGGATCCGAAGCTTTTCAACATTTTTGTCTTCCACATGGCATTGGATATTCCTGAATTCAAACCCCCATATATTGAAGCTGAAGCTCCTCCTGAGCTTATACCTGAAGGTTTCGACTATTATGCTGCTGGACACCTGCACACGCCTTGGAGCTCGAAGTTTAAAACAGGTCTGCTTGTCTATCCCGGAAGCACCGAGACGATAAATTATGATGAAGGCAGAGCTGAAAAAGGCTTCTATTATGTCGAAGTCGATGAAGGTAAAAAAGCTTCAACCCAGTTTGTTAGGTTAGAGTCTCCCAGAAGATTCATCGTTTTAGAGCAGGACTTCACCGGGGTCACAGCTGAAAAGATTACGGAGCTCGCAGTTCAACTTGTAAGGGGAGCAGATGAATCTGGAGCCATCATAATTCCAGTTTTGAAAGGCGTTTTACCAGCTGAGGCTAGAAGGTCTGAAGTGGATATTGCCAAAATTAGAGGAGCGGCTGAAAAGGCTTTACTTGTCCATCCTGTTATCCAGCTGAGGGAAAGCGAAGTTCCAGAGGCTGTTGTACGGTCAATATTCGAAAGCGAATTTAAAGATTTGAAAACGAAGAGCTTCGAATATTTCCTGCAGATTTTCTCTGAACGTTTCAGCCGGGAGGAAGCTGAAAAAATAGCCAGCTTAGCCGTCCACCTACTTGAACCCCTAACCAAGAAGCTAGAAGATAAGGTTAGACAGGCCTTGGAGGAGCTTATAAAATGAAGATTGAAGTTGTCCAGTTGGAGAACATTCGCTCTCACGTTAAGTCAACAGTTCCCTTTGTGAAGGGCTTCAACTGTCTGGTTGGAGGTTTAGGTTGTGGAAAGTCAAGCATACTTTACGCTGTGGACTTCGCCCTTTTCGGAGACCCTTTGGGAAGAAGCTATGAGTACCTACTGCGGGAGGGAGCTGAAAAGGGAAAAGTCACTGTTGAATTTACACAAAATGGCAAGGATTACAAGATAACGCGCGGTCTGAAGAGGCATGGGAAGGGAATAAGCCAAGACTTCGAGGAGTTGAAACTCTTTCAAGAGGAAACCCTAATAGCAAGCGTAAAAAGTGAAGCAGTTGCAGAACAGTTGAAGGCCATCACCGGCCTGGATAAGGAGCTATTCCGCGAAATAGTTTGGGTTAGACAGGAGCACCTAAAAGAACTTTTAGACGCCCCACCAAGGGAGAGGCAAAAACGCCTAGACGAACTTTTCGGGTTATCTGACTATGAAATAGCATGGACAAACCTTGCGGGTTTCCAAAGGGAATATGAAGGGGAGAAAAAAGCATACGAAAGAGAACCAGATGTCGTGGGAGTGGAAAGGCTTGGCATGGAATACAACCGCATGGCTGAAGAATTCTCAACATTGGAAATGGAAGTTCAAGAACTTTCAAGAAAGCTTGAGGACTCAAAAAAGGCCTTAGAAGAAGCTGACTTAAAGGTCAAAAGGCTTGAGGAGCTTAAGGCCTCCATAGAGGAGCTTAAAAGGAGGGAAGTTCAGCTTCAGGCAAACCTAGCCAACATTGAGGATGCATCAGCATCTTTAGCTGAGAGAATTGAGGGGAAAAAGGCAATAATTGAAAGTTTAAAACAGCGCTTAAACACCATGGAGGCCCAGGTGAAAATGCACTGGGAAAAGCTGGTTGAAGCCGGAATTCCAGCGAACCAGCCAGTGGAGTCCTTAAAACATTACATGTCAGCTTTTGACGACCAGATTGCCAGCTTAAAAGCTGAACATGAGGCAATTCACCGAAACTTACAGACAGACCAGAAGAGGATTGCACAGCTTTCAAAGGAAAACCGCTGTCCCCTTTGCCTACAAATATTGAATGACGAGTATAAAGGCGGGTTAATCCAAAGAATACAGAGGGAAAACTTTGAAAGGCAAAAAACAATAAGCCAACTTCAAAAGGACATAAACGAGCTTCACCTAATAAGGGAGAAGGCAGCCTCCGCCATATCAAACCTGCAGGTCCTAACGCCTAGGATAGAAGATATTAAAACTCGAATAGGTGAGGAATCAAAGGCTTTAAATGAACTCTTAAAAGAATTTGGAGAAAAGCAAAAGTTAGAAAGCGAAGTTAGAGCTCAGCTTGAAAGCCTAACCCAAAAAATAGGGAGCGTAGACATTGCAGAAGTTGAAAACGCGAAAAAACGAAGAGAATCAGCCTTTCAACAATACTACAAGGTTGAGTCAGAACTTCGGACAAGGGAAAACAGAAAGATAGAGCTTGCAAAACGCTTAGACGAACTGAAAGAACGCATAGACAGAGCTCAGGAAAAAATTGAACGCATAGAAAAAATAGTTAAGCTCACAAGTATAATTGGAAGCATACGCGACGCTTATAGGAGCATACAGCCAAAACTTAGAAGCGAATTCATAAAAATACTGCAGAACTTTGTACAACAAGTCCTAGACAGCCTATCTGGAGGTGAGGGAACGCCTTTAAACATAACAATAGATGAAACTTACACACCCTATGTTTTAGGCGAGGGCGGTTTTGAAAGGGAGGTTTCAAACCTTTCAGGCGGTGAACGCACCCTCATAGCTTTTGCATACCGCCTTGGACTGGGACAATTAATCATGTATTCTAGAACAGGCCACGGATTAAGCCTACTATTGCTTGACGAGCCTACCGAAAGCTTAGGCAGAGAAGACGGATCGATAGACCGGTTAGCAGAGGCTATATCTCGTTTTAAGGCAGTAGAGCAGATAATCGCCGTAACCCACAGTGAAGCCTTCGCTGAAAAAGCTGAACACGTGATAAGGGTTGAGAAAGAGGCTGGCGAAAGCAGAGTATCCGTTGAGAAAATAAGCTGAGCTCAGCTGCATAATATAACTTCCACATGGGAGCGTTAGTTTAATTTAATTTATTTTTTGTGGCTTTTCGGTAATCTTTAAGTGATTCTTACTGTCTAGCGTGATGAGCTGAGATCCTTTGAAAACAAGGAAAATTGCTCTTACGGAGGGTGTAACAGCAGGAATCCTATTCGGAACTGCAGCTATATTTATAAGGTTTCTGAGAGGTCTAAATGTTTTCTCAATAGCCTTTTGGCGTCTAATAATCGCCTGCATAGTCCTTACCATAATTTTATTGGTAAACGGAGAACTTTCAAGTTTAAGGCTTATGCGGAATAGTTTATTGAGGCTATCAGTCTTAGGAGTTTTCCTCGGATTTCACCTTTTACTGTTCGTTTCTGCGGTTAAGGACACAACGATTTTGAACGCCACTGTGCTAGTTAACACTGCACCAATATTTTCAGCGATCCTTTCGACATTTCTTTTAAAACTTAAACCTTCACGTTTAGCCATTCTAGGAATAGCCATATCAATAATAGGCGCCTCAATAATCGCCTATGCAGAGACTGGAGTTTTAAACGCTGGAGCTGCAGCTGCCTACCCCACAATAAAGGGTGACTTTGAAGCCTTATTAGCCGCCTTTGTTGAAGCTCTTTACCTTAACTATGGAAAGAAGATAAGGGAAGAGGGCGCACTACTTCCCACAATTATTACAATCTATATTTTTGCGGCCGTAGTCATGGGAGTTTTAAGTCTGCTGAGTTCTCGTCCGTTGATTTTTCCAGCTGAAGCTGACTTAATTTTTCTCCTACTTGGTTTAGGAGTACTGCCGACAGCTGTTGCTCACACGCTTTATTTCTCCTCGCTTTCAAGTTTGAGGTCTTTTGAAACTGCGACGATGGCTCTTCTTGAACCGGTTGGGGCAACGTTTTTAGGCATAATCCTCTTCAATGAAGCTCCACAGCCACTTTTCGCTCTTGGAACATCCTTCATACTTTTAGGCATAGTTTTCCTGGCGTTAAGGAAAAGTTGAATGCTGTAACGAAACAAATAAAAAGGATATTCATATTGTGCTGAAATGAGCTGAGACTATGGCCGCCAACGAAAAACTATTGAAGGCTTTAGAGTCTGCAGTCTCCCATTTAACGGACTCCATTAAGGCGTTTGGGAAAAAAGATGAAACCTCCTTTGCTGATGCCATTTGGCATTTGGCGGCAGAGTTAGAATATGCTCTCTTCTTATTTTCCCTAACGCTTAAGGATGAAGAATGTGATAAGGCAAAGTTGAAGCCTAACCCTGAAGCCCTGAAGATAGGGAACGTCGAAATTCTGGAAAAAATTATGGAACTGCTGGATAAGGCTAGAACAGGCCTAAAAGGGGGAATGCTGATAGAGGCATATAAAAACGCGTATGCAGCAAGGCATTATGTATTTAAGATTCAAGAGGAACAGGCAAGAAAGAAACGTGGGGCTTCTGGAAGGAAGTAGCCTACTCTTCTTCAATTGAGGTTTTCTTCTCTTTAATTATGAGTTTGTTCTCTTTTCCTCCAATAACTCTGAAAAATTGTTTAAGTTCAACTTTATGGAGAAATTTTCGGAGGAGAACCTTTAAATATCGTCTCGCAATTGTTTCCTCTTCGCTTTTAACAATCACCTCGTTTGCCGCAGTCTCAACAGCTGCTCCAGTTCTCTCTTTTAAAAAATTCGCAAGCTGCTTTATCAATTCATCTCCTTCAGATTTAAGCTCAGATATGTCTATCCTTACCTCAGCCATAACCATCACCTCCTATTCCCCTCTACCTCCTAACCATTATAACTCTTACCTGGTCACATGCATCTTCACATGAGTCCGCAATCATTTCTAAGGCTTCGAAAAGTTGTGCGATTAGGACGGCTATCCCTGATTTTGGAAGATTTTCTTTGGCAAGCAGCATCCTTGCTTTTTCATGCAAATCGTCAACTTTCTCCTCCTCCCTCTCCACAGAGTCTGCAGCTTGAAGAGCCTCTTCAGGCTTCATCATAATTTTGTTCACGCATTTTTGGAGGAGAAATGCGCATTCTTTGACGCCTTCAGCCATTTCTGCAAAAGCCTCTTTTATAGAGTTAGGTACATTTTTCATTGGCAACACGCTCAAAACTCTGATGGATTCTCTGCTCCAGTCTGCAACCATATCAACTCTTTTCACAAGGTGCATTATATCTTCCCTGTCGGCTGGCGGAATGTCCCCCCTTGAAACTTCATCCATAACCTTTCTACGCAGCGAGTCTGCCTCTCTTTCACTGCCAATTATCCTATCAATGCATAGTTTCAACTCGGTTTCTTCATCATTTACCGCTGCCCGCACAGCCCTCTCCAAATCTTCAACTACGGTTGTTGTTAGGGCTAAATGGCGCTGTATAATAGCCAAAGCCTTAGATTCTTCCCTCTTTTCAAACCATTTTATTAGTTTACTCAACAGCCATCTCCTCCCTTAAACCTGCCTCCGGATATTCGAATACAAAGGCGTTTTCAGGCGGGAAGCTTACTATAACCTTTTCCCCGATGTTAAACCACTTTCTAGACAGTGAGGGGCTTACAACAACAATTAAGTCCTCATTTTCCAGTCTAACTTCATACCTGATGTTGGTGCCTTCAAAGGCCACCCTCTCAATCACGCCTAAAATAGAGTTTAAACCTTTTTTCCCTTCTGCCCCTATCATGAAGGTTTCTGGTCTTATGGCTAAAACAACCCTTTCACCTTTTTCTATACCTTTTTTAGCGGCTTTAACTTTTACCCCGCCTCTAAGTTCTATAAAGGCATTTTCACCCCTTAACTCTGAAATGTACCCTTCTAGAAAGTTTGAGCCTCCTATGAAGTGTGCCACGAAGATGGTTTTCGGGTTCATATAGAGCTCATGAGGGGTGCCTACCTGAATTATTTTTCCCTTTTTCATTACGGCTATTCTGTCAGATATGGCCATGGCTTCAGACTGGTCGTGGGTTACATGTATTGCGGTTAACTCTAAATCCTTTGCCATGCGCCTAATCTCATAGCGCAGTTCATTCCTAACTTTGGCGTCTAAATGGCCTAAGGGTTCATCTAGAAGTAGCAGTTTTGCCCCAGCAGCTAGAGCTCTTGCAACAGCTACCCTCTGCATCATTCCGCCGCTAAGCTCGCTTGGATAGGCGTCTAAACGCTCATGAAGTTTAACCATCTCTAAAACTTCGTGTCCAATCCTCTCAGCCTTATGCATGTCGAAACCTTTCACCCTAGGTCCGTAGGTTACGTTTTCCCAAGCGTTCATGTGGGGGAATAGGGCGAAGGTTTGGAAAACGAAGCCTATGTCCCTATCCTCTGGAGGAACATTGTTGACAAGTCTTTCTCCTATGTAGATTTCCCCCCCATCTGGCTGTATGAGCCCTGCTATAAGCCTAAGCAAAGTGGTTTTGCCGCAGCCGCTCGGTCCGAGAATTGAAAAATACTCTTTATCGTAAATCTGAAGGCTGACATTTTCAACCGCCACTATTCTCCCGAATTTTTTGGTTACGTTGATTAGGCGGACGTCAGGCATAAGCCACATTCCTCCAGGCTGAGGGGCTTCGCATTTAAAGCTAATTTATAGGAGGCTTTGTTTTTAAACATGCCTGATACCCGCTCCCCCTCTTACAGCTAGCCTTAAGATTAAGAGGGTAATGAAGGAGAAAATTATTAGGAAGCCGCATCCTAAGCCTATTTCTAATGGTGTGGCGGGAAGTTTTCCCTTAACCCAATCTACGAGGAAGACTGGAGCTGTTTTAAGGGTGGTTACAGCCAATGTTGCCCCGGTTTCACTTACACTTCTTGTGAAAACCATTATTGCTCCCGAAAACATTGAATATTTAGTTAAAGGAAGAACTATTGTTCTGAACACGCCTAAAGGTTTAGCTCCAAGGGTTCTGGAGGCTTCCTCTAAGTCAAGGGGTATTCTTTCAACAGCAGCGGACATGGCCCTTACAAAATATGGGTAGGTTATTGCTGCATGTGCGAAGATTAAAAGCCAAATTTCAGGTATAAAAGCTAGGGTTTCTTTCCAAAAGAACTTAAGGGAGATTCCTAAAGCCACAGAGGGAACAATAATTGGGATGTCGACAAGCGCGTTTAATAAGGCTGAAAAATTTCCGAAGCGTTTCCGCGCCACAATTATTGCCATGGGCAGTCCTGTCAATACATTAATTATGGTCACGGCAACTCCTAAAAAGTAGGAGAGGCCTAGGCTTTGCCAGTAATTCCCCCAAGATCCGCCACCCTTAATTGCGCTGAAAAGAACGTCTGTGAAAAGCGCCCTAAAAGCTGGAAGTGCAACAAAAAGGGATGGAATGAGCACAATTATGAAGAATATTATTAGGGCGATGCTGTTTCTGGCTGCCGAAGCTTTTAAATAGCTTAATTTCCTTTCATATGTTGGCCAAGCCTTTTTTATAGGCAGTTTAAGTTTGGAGCCAAATATACGTATAAAAGCAAAAATTAGGCATGAAAAAACTATGAGTATTAGGCTTGCAAAAACCGTTGAGCCCTCATAAGTAGCTTGAGTTATTAGATTTTTTGAGTATGCCTCTTTCATGTTTTGAATAAAGACAGGGCCGTTTTCAAACGTGTCAGCAACCATCATCGTCGCCCCTGTTTCCGATATGGACCTTGCAAAGGCAAGTATGAAGGCCGCTATAAAAGAGGGCTTTATAATCCCAAATGTAACAGTTCTGGTGGCTGTAAGCGGAGGTGCACCTAAAGTTCTTGAAGCCTGTTCATATTCCAGTTTATAGTCAAGCAGTGCGCCTACAATTACACGGACCACTATGGGATAGGAAAATGCAAAGTGTAGAAGAGCTACGAGAAGCCATCCTGGCGAAATAAGTGAACCGCCAAAAAATGCCGATAACCCCTCAGGTTTATTCCAGAAGAGGAGAAGCGAATATCCCAGCACCGCGGTGGGAACCGTAAAGGGAACATCTACAAGAGTATCTAAAATGTTCAGCCATTTCATTTTCCCCCGGGCTACAAGCCAAGCCATTGGAACCCCCGCTAAAACGTCCATGAAGGATACTGTCAAGGCTATTAGGAAAGAATTTTTCACCGCTTCCAATGAGCGTCTCACAAGCGCTTGGTCTCCCATAATTTCAGTTATAGCACTCCACTTGATCATTATACCCAAAATTGGAGGCATAAGTATCAGAACAAAGAAAACTCCGACAGCTGCAAGATAAACCCCATATTTAGCCGAGGGGCATGCTGAAAGCCTATCCAAAGCCTCTGCAAATCTTAGTTTAGGCAAGCTTTCTCCGCCTATTTCCACCTCAACAACCTAAACTTCGATCTTTTCAGATTCCTCGTTATCCTTGATAAGCTTTCCGTAGAAAAACTCTAAGTTTGCCCCTTCCCACGAGATAAAAATACTATGATACCTATAATACAAAATTTGGAGTGGCACCGACATAAAATGTTCAAAACTATGACGGTGCAGGAAAATGCAAACAAAACGAAAACTGATAAGGCACCTGGAAAATGTCAGTTCGCCCGTCGAGTCATATCACAGCTTAGGCTCTATTGACTCTCTAACTCATCATCCATGATGAAAAAGGAGCAAGGTAAATTTAAGTCTTACCAGAAAACCCTTTTACACCAATAAAATAAAATGGTTAATGTTTTCCGTAAACCTTTATCAATTAAGGAATTATGTATATTTGAAGTGTTAGGTGGGCTTTATGGATGTTTTAGAGGCTATTAGGGGAAGGCGGAGTATAAGAGCATATAAAAATGTTGATGTTCCAGTCGAGCTTGTTGAGAGGCTTATTGACGCAGCTAGATGGGCTCCTTCTGCAGGTAATATTCAGCCTTGGGAGTTCATAATTGTTAGAAAATTGGAAACTAAGCGGAAGCTAGCTGAAGCCGCTTTAGGTCAATATTTCATCGAGGAGGCTCCCCTGGTTATTGTCGTCTGCGCTGATGAGAACAGTTCTGCTAGAGGTTACGGGGTAAGGGGCAAGACTCTTTATTGTTTGCAGGATACTGCGGCTGCCATACAGAACATTCATTTAGCAGCTTACTCTATGGGGCTGGGTACTTGCTGGGTAGGTGCCTTCAGAGAGGAGGAGGCGAGAAAAATTCTGGAGATCCCCTATGGAATAAGGCCTGTAGCCATAATTCCTGTTGGATATCCGGCTGAAAAGCCTCCTCCTAGAGGAAGGAGACCTTTAAAGCAAATAATCCACTATGAAAAATTCAGCTGAATTAATAATTAGAATAAGTTAATTTACCTTTAAATTCTGCCGAGCTAAAATGGAGAGTTTCTGCGGGAGAAACTTTATGTTTGGAAGGGTGTTTTCTAATGGCTGTTCCATAAGCTTAACCTCGGCTTTCCAGTTGCTTTTTCAGCCTCTTTAAGCTTGCGTTTCAGTTTTTTTATTAACCTTTTCAGTTTTGGGCTTAACTCCACTGGGTATCTGGCTTTTCCCCTCAGCTTCTTGTATTTTTCAGGCAGCTTTGAAAGGTTTTCTGCAGCCCTCTTCCTTATTTCCTCAAGTGTGGGAAGATTGTACACTATTTTACCCTTTTCCATGACTTTTACAAGAAGTGGTTCTCCACCTATTTTCTCATCTTCTAGGGCTATAACGTCTTTTTCGAATTCTCCATGGGCGTTCCGAAATCTGAAAACTTGTTTTCTTCCTGGAAGCGTGGCTTTTCCTTCGCTTAGCTTCATTATGGGGGTGAAGTTGCCTTTCTCATCCATTCTTTCGCATAACTTGTATATTATGTCTACGTAGGGTCTATCTGCAGATGTGCCCATTTTTGTTCCTACACCAAAGGAGTCTATTTTCGCGCCCTTTTTTATCAGCTGCTCTATTCGGTATTCGTCTAAATCTCCACTTGCGAAAATCTGTACATAGCTGTGTCCGCTTTCGTCAAGCATCCTCCTAATTCTGCTGCTCAGATCAGCGAGGTCTCCGCTGTCCAGTCTAACCCCGAGGAGTTTAAACCCTCTTTTTTCAAGTTCTTCAGCGACTAGAATGGCGTTTTCCGCCCCTTTAATGCTGTCGAAAGTGTCGACGAGGAGAGTTGACTTTTCAGGGAAGGTTTTGGTGAAGGCTCTGAAGGATTCCAGCTCGTTGCTGAAGAACATGACGAACGAGTGGGCCATTGTGCCGAAAACAGGTATTCCATACAACATCCCCGCCAGGACGTTGGATGTGCCGCTGCATCCAGCTATGTAGCTGGCTCTAGCCACCTTTAATCCAGCGTCTACTCCATGCTCCCTTCTTAGGCCGAACTCTATAACTGGTCTGCCTTTGGCGGCGTGGACAACTCTTGAGGCTTTAGTGGCTATGGTTGTTTGTAGATTAATTGTGTTTAAAATGAAAGTTTCAACCATTTGAGCTTCTATCACGGGAGCTACAACCCTTATTAAGGGTTCGTTTGGAAATACAACTGTTCCCTCTGGGATAGCCCAAACATCCCCGCTGAACTTTAAGCCTTTCAGATAATTTAGGAAATCCTCCTTAAACCCCTGAGTTTTAAGATATTCAATATGCTCCTCTTTAAACCTCATCTTCTCAAGGAATAGGAGAACCTGCTCCAAGCCGGCGAAGAGGAAATAGGAACGGTTCTGGGGAAGCCTCCTTATGAAAAGGTCGAAGGAAGCCGGCTCGAAACGTTTGTTGTCAAAGTAGCTTGCACACATCGTTAACTCGTAAAGATCTGTCAGCATGTTCATGTTTTCTTCGTCGACGAAGGCCAACGCTTTATTCATAGGCTTCACCATGGATTATGCGGCTATTATCCTTTTTCATCCTGGGAAAGGACATGTTGTAGCTGGGCATCCCCCTGCATATTCTGAACCGGCGGATATAAAGCGTTTTTCAGCAGTTTTCACCTCGCCTATATATAGAACCTGCTCAGGCCTGCTTCCATACCTGAAAACCGTTATCCCCTTACACTTAAGCTTCCAAGCCAGCCTTAAAACACGATTCACATCTTCAACAGTTGCGTCGTGTGGCATATTAACCGTTTTTGAAACTGCATTATCGGTGTATTTCTGGAAGGCCGCTTGCATTTTAACATGCCATTCAGGAGCTATGTCCAAAGCTGTAACGAAGATCTTTTTCACATCATCTGGAACCTTGTCGATTTTTTGTATGGAACCTGTTTTTGCTATTTCCTCTAAGAGTTGTGCATCGTAGAACCCCCTATCTTTCGCAACCGCTTCAAATAAGGGGTTTGTTTCAAAAAGCCTCGAGCCCTCCAGCACATTTCTTATGAAGGAAATGGCGAAAATCGGTTCAATTCCAGATGAGCATCCAGCAATTATGCTTATGCTTCCAGTTGGAGCTATGGTTGTTACTGTGGCATTTCTCATAGCCTTATACTTATCCTTCCAGATGCTTCTTTCAAAGTTTGGAAATGAACCTCTTTCTAAGGCTATTTCCTCGCTTTTCCTGTGGGCTTCTTCGTCAATGAATCTCATTAATTTTTCAGCTAGCTTTAGAGCTTCAGCTGAGTTATATGGAACCCCAAGCTTTATAAGCATGTCAGCGAAGCCCATTACGCCAAGCCCAATTTTCCTATTTGCTTTCGTCATTCTTTCAATTTCATTTAACGGGTATTTGTTAGCGTCTATAACGTTGTCTAAGAAGTGGACGGCGTTACGCACTGTTTCTCTGAGCTTCTCCCAGTTAACCCTTCCATCCTCAACCATCCTTGAAAGGTTTATGGATCCTAGATTGCACGATTCATAGGGGAGGAGCGGCTGCTCCCCGCAGTTGTGCACGTAAAATCCATTAGCATCAAAAGCGTTTTTCCCCGGAATTTTAACATCAAAAACTTGCTCTTCACCAATGTATACGGTGTTTTCAACTGTGGCTATGAAGCGTTCCTTATTTGGTCTCCTTTTATAGGTTTTAAGCATGCTTTCAAGCCGTTTTTTCTTACTTATGTCTCCGAATCCTATTTTTTGGTTAAAGCGTAGAATATTTTCCCGTGAAATAATAAGTTTATGGAGGTAACTTTTCACCACACCTTTACTGTTCAACATCCTCGAAAAGCCGCCGAGTCGCCTGTTTTTATAGATTTTCGAGTATATTCCAAGTCTAAGAAGCATACGTTGAACAGCTTTAAGAAGCTCTAAATTGCTTTGAGCAAGCCTTATGCTAACGCCTTTTTCATGGCTACCTTGCACAGAACCGTCGCAGTCAAACAAACCCCTAATAAATCCCTTATAAAAATTGGATGATGCCGTCTCAAATGCGTTGGTAACTTTTTTATCTCCCGGTTTTAATCCCAATTCTTCGGCTATTTTCCTTAAATATGTAAGGGACATGCGATATTCAGATCCGCCCCTAACACGAGTCCAACCCGTGAAATCGGATCTATGGGGTAGATTTTTGGCATAGCTGTAAGCAATTTCTCTAACGGATTTAGCGCCCTCATCTTCTCCCCATGATGATAAAACTGCTTTATCTTTTTTAAGAGTCCCATGGCCTAAAAGCAAACCCAACAAATAGCCTTCTTCGAAAGTGAATTTACCGTTCCAAGAATCTCCTTCTCCGTTATGATTGTTCAATAGGATTTTATCGCCTCTCTTCAGATCACCAACTTTCACCCATTCAACTTCCATTTGGTACCTTGTCAATTTTTTAATCTTCATTATCGCATGGTCAATAGTTAAATCTATTTCAAAACCTTCCATAGTTGTTAGCCTATAAACTGGTTTTATTCCCGTTGAGAAAAAGCCTTCAACAGAGGACATCCACTTTTCACCGTTAACAACTGCATTGAACTTTTTACCCACTAAATCCGCAACCGTCCTTGGCCCCTCAGAGGTCATAACCCATACATAACCTGGAACACAAGGGTTAGTTGCTTCTATTTTTCCCAATTCTGGGGTTGGATTATGCCTATTAATCTCGTCGATAAATATTACTCCTGGGTCTCCACTTGCCCATGCGGATTTAACTATTAAATCCCATACCTCACTTGCTTTAAGTTTTTCAGTCTTCTCCTTATTCCTTGGGTTTATCAGCCAGTATTCGCCGTTATCTTCTAAATTTTTCATGAATTCATCTGTTACCGCCACTGAAAGGTTGAAGTTCGTCAAGAATCCGGGCTTCTGTTTGGCAGTTACAAATTCAAGGATGTCGGGATGGTCTACGCGTAAAATTCCCATCATAGCGCCTCTTCTTTTCCCACCTGCCTTTATGACCTCGGTTGCTGTGTCGAAAACCCTCATAAAGCTTACAGGGCCTGATGCCACACCCTTAGTAGACATAACAATGTCGCCTTTAGGCCTAAGCTTTGAAAAGTTGAATCCCACCCCACCTCCAGTTTTCTCAATTAAGGCCATGTTTTTAACAGCTGTGAAAATGCTTTCAAGGGAGTCTTCAACGGGCAGGACAAAGCAGGCTGAAAGCTGGCCGAGTTTTGTTCCAGCGTTAAAAAGTGTTGGCGAGTTCGGGAGAAACTCAAGCCTCGACATCATTCTGTAGAAGATTTCCTCGCTTTCTTTCGGGTTTTCGCCGTATTTTCCATCAACCCTAGCTACGGCTTTCGCCACCCTTCTAAACATTTTAACAGGATCCTCAATTATCCTCTCCGACTTATCTCTAAGCAAGTAGCGTTTTCTTAAAACTTCAAGAGCGTTAACCGTCAGTTTCGGCTCTTCAATTCCAAGTTTTTCTTTAAGCCGCCTTATCTCCTCCTTCTTTAATCTGTAATCCTGATATTCTAACGCAACCTTCTCATAGCCGTTTATCTTCAAAACCTCTATAACCGCGTCCTGAGCATCTTCAACCGAAGGAGTTTTATCCTTAAACCTCTCCTCCAAAAGGCGTACAACCTGCCATGTTAACTTTTCAGCTTTCTCCCCATTTCCAAGCTCAACAGCTACAAAGGCTTTATGAATGGCGTTCTTAATCCTTTCAGGGTTGAAGTCAACTAACCTGCCGTCTCTCTTCATTATTTTATTTATAGCCATACCCTTTCAATCAAAAATGGAGCAAGTATGGATATAAAGTTTTGAAGTTTAAAATGAAACCGTATATATGCTAACATTGGCTGTTGACGCCTACTGAGGTTTTTAATATGGCGTAGAAGTGTACCCCATGGTTGATGCTTATTCCCGCCTACTTTAAAGCATAAAAATGTATTCTGCTAATCCAGCTTCCCCCTAAACTACGTGGATAAGAAATCTTAGAAATCTTAGAAGGATTATAAATTTTGCTATTCCTCAACAACCTCCTCTGAAATTTTAATCCTCACTTTCTTTAATTCGTAAATAATCATTTTGTAGATTTTCTCGTCCATGGCTAGTATCTCTGGGGGAATTACTCCCATTTTGCGAATTGCTCCTTTAAGGAGAAGTTCAGCTACGACAACGGCTGGATAAGCTGTTGTCCTAGCCATAGCGGATACCCTGCTTTTATCATCATAACGGTCTAGTAGGTTGTAGATGTAACGTTTCTTTTGACCCCTCATAAGCCCTGAAACCTCAACCCTTAAAATAACAATGTCTTTAACTTCCGGCTTTGAAAGCTTCTCCTCGAAAAGTTTGGATGTAAGATTTCTAGGTGCTACAAAGACGCCTTCAACGGAAACCTTCTTTCTTTCAAAGAAGCCTAAATCCCTAAGCAGCCTTATTTTCTCGGCGTGTCCCGGATACCGCAGAGTCTTCTCCCACATTTTCTTCACTTTTCCAACTGTGTGAAGCAATGTCCTGAGGCCGTCTGTGTAAAAAGCTTCAAGCTTTCCAACGCTTTTAAACTCTATTTCCTCCAACCCGCTTAAGGCTTCAACTTCGATTATTTTTCCATCCTTAACTATACGAACTTTACGTGTGTACTCATCTATGAGGCTTTCAGGACTCCATGTGATTACATAGTCGAGGGGCGGCACGGGTTTTTCTGGGAGCCCACCCACCATAATTTGAACTTCTTGTGTTTGTTCAAGCTTAGCCACAGCGTGCCCCACAAACATGTTGCTTAATCCTGGCGCCAGGCCGCAACTTGGAACAACTGTAATATTGGCTTTTAAAGCCTCATCATGGAGTTCTAATGGGTTTTCAGGCATATAGGAAACGTCAACCAGGTTTTTTCCAGCATCTATGCAGGTTTCAACTAAGGAGAAGCCGAATCTTGGAGGTAGAAAACCTAAAGCTAAATCAACATTTCTAAGCGTCGTAATAAGCTCATTTCGGTTTGATGCGTCTAATTGTTTCCATGAAACGTTGCCTTTCCCAATGTTTTGGGCGGCATCTCGCCTTTAAAAGAATTTATGTCTGCTAATATTATCTCTGCAGTGGGCATTCTATATGCAAGTTCTCTGGCTGCGGCGGTTCCTATTCTGCCGCATCCTAAAACAAGCACTCTCATAAGTGTAAGGATTAGGCTAGGACATTAAAACGTTTACTTTCTATCTTTAGCTTGAAAATTTTATATATAGCTAACGCTATTGTAGACTTGAGTGTCATGGCGGATATCTGTCCTATATGTGGGCTTCCCAGGGACTTGTGCGTTTGCGGCGAAATAGGGAAAGAGCAACAAAGAATTCGTGTGAGGTTTGAAACAAGGAAGTTCGGCAGACCAACAACAATAGTGGAGGGTATAAACGATAAAAACACTGATCTTGGAAGTATTGCCCAGAAGCTTAAAGGCTTCTGTGCCTGCGGTGGGACAGCTAAAAACGGTCAAATAATTCTTCAAGGAGATCATAGGGAGAAGGTTCGCCAATACCTTGTCAGGCTTGGATATCCAGAGGAGAACATAGAGGTTCAATAACCGTTTAAGAATGGGTGTTAGGGCGATGGGAATACTGCAAAACATACGGGAGGTACTTGGTAATCTAAAGCATAAGGGGCCTTCTAAAATATATTGTCCAAGATGTGGAAGCTCCAGCATTCACTTGTCAAGCACTCTTGATTATTGGCTAACCCCTCGGAAGTATGTATGCGAAAAATGCGGGTATATAGGGCCAATAGTAATGGAGCTTGAAGAGGAAAGTAAGGATGAAAGGGGGATTAGGCTTGAAAGCGACTAATCGGTTAGTCCGGTAGTTCTAAGTTAAGCTGCTTCTTCAAGGTCTTGTAGCGGTTTCTAACAGTGACCTCTGTGACGCCAGCTGCTTCAGCAATATCCTTCTGAGTTTTCTTTTCGTTATTCTGCATACAAGCTATGTAAAGAGCTGCCGCTGCCAATCCCATGGGGTCTTTTCCAGCCGCGGCCCGCCTCTGTCTAGCCTCTTGAAGAATTTGAATGGCAAGGCCTTGAGTTTTACCTGAAATCCCTGTTTTCTCAGCAATTTTAGAAATGTAAGTTAATGGGTCAGCAATAGGCATTTGAACCTCTAGCTCTCGAAGTAAAAGCCTGTAACATCGAGCCACATCCTTCTTATCGACAAGGCTTGCCTCGGCTATTTCCCGCAGGGTTCTAGGCGTTCCACTTCCACGGCATGCTGCATAAAGAGCTGCGGCGGCAATAGCTGCAATAGATCTTCCTCGAACTAACCCCTTATCCAATGCTTTCCGGTATATCACTGCAGCCTTCTCCTTAATTGATGGGGGAATGTAAACCTTGTCTGAAAGACGGTCAAGCTCAGCCATAGCTTGAGCCAAGTTCCTGTCAATTGAAGAATGCACCCTAGAGCGTATCTGCCACTTCCTTAAACGCCACATTTGCAAGCGTGTAGATAGAGGAAGCTTTCTTCCAAAGGCGTCGCGGTCTACTTGGCTTATAGCTGTTGACAAACCCTTATCGTGAACAGAGTAGGATGTAGGTATGCCCACACGGCTTCTTGAAGCTTTCTCCTCCTGTGTGAAGGCGCGCCACTCAGGTCCCTTATCCATCATTTGTTCGTAAAGAACTAGTCCACACTCACCGCAAACAGTTTCTCCAGTATCATAATCGTGTATAAGGTTTACACTACCACACTCAGGACATTTGTCGACTAGCCGCTGACGAGTCCCTCTTTCCATCTCACTCATCCAACCACCATCCCTCAATGCTGCGTAGAACCGTCACCTTTCCATTTCCTCATCAAATCGGAATAGAAGACAGCCATCCGGCCCCGCGCTTTAAGCAGATGAAATGTTTTCATATATAAGCTTTACGGTTCACACAAGACGATCAAGTCCACAGATTCAAAATATTTACGCAAAATGACGACAATCAATAAACCCTAACATAAAGCTCAAGCGGGCAAATTGAGCACTAAAACCCTCTAAAACATCAAGGCAAGCGAAAAGAATTATACTATGACTGAAGAAAGAAATGTTTAACCGAAACTTGTATGTTAAAACTGAAATAGAAGCCCGGTGGTGTAGCGGACAAGCATGGCGGGCTTTGGACCCGCCGACGGGAGTTCGAATCTCCCCCGGGC
>JBBITX010000003.1:0-46100 GCA_037440545.1 Candidatus Bathyarchaeota archaeon | reverse complement strand
CAAGAAAATTTTTCCGTAATAAATCGTAAACCTTCCAAAAACTTTTATAATAATCCCAGTTTAGGCAACTTCTTTCAATAAGAAATCTATTATTTCTTTAATTCGCTTTTGTTAGAGGACGAAGAAGACGAAAACGTCATTTAATTCCTCTGCGGATTAAAAAGTCAGGAGCCAGGGAGCAATAAACTTCGCTAAAATAAGTATTATTATCGAGGACAAGGGCACTGTAACGTTGTCGTCTATTGGATTATACTCAAAATGCTCAATGAGGGAGGCTACGGCTCCAGCTATTACGCCGGCAAAACCTAAAATCATCCCCACAGGAATAGAAAATAAAGCCATGGCAAAATTACCCCACCAGGATTTTGTCCTCCTTTTATAAAGAATATTTCTAACAATCCCTGTAACCGCATCCCCAATAGACATAAAGATAACTGGAAGAACACCAAACCAGAAGTTAGCCTCCGAAACAACCCAGCCAACTGTAATAACTAATCCCCACATAATGCAAAACGAAACCTCATAAGCATTTTCCTCCGTCTGAAACCAATACATCAACTTTCCAGTTCTATGCGGGACATAGAGAAACAACGCTAGAATAAAGGCCATCACCAAAGGAAATATCGGCGTATTAAATAGAAGAGGCACAAGCAAGGCGACAAGGCCGCCCGTTAAAATATGTATAATCTTCCGATTATAGTAAACCGCCACATAATGTTCCACATTCCGCCCCTTCATGTAAGCATAAAGCCTGCGGGTTAAAAAAGCAGCTACAAAAATAACCCAAATAAACAGAAAAACTGTAGCCACAACCTCAACAACCGATACCAACGCCATAACTAATAATATTGTTCCAAAAATATAAAAAACCTATGTCTTCTCTTAGAAAGAGAGCTCTCCTGAAGAAATATTTTGAAATTAATGGATAAGTTCCTTTTATCTTGCGTTCATTTAATTAAATTTTGCACCATAGGCTCAGAGTCGAGCAATTAAGAATCAATGAAACATTAATAGATTTTCAACTTCCATAGCTAGCGCGGTCCTTAACTGAGTGTTCTGGCGGCCGACCTTAATAAGGAAATGTAAAGAACCATTAATTTGTATTAAGTTCTCAATTTGAAGTGAACTATTGGAAAATTTCCCTTGCAGCTTCTGCGTAAGCCTCAAAGTGGCTTTTGCTAAACAGTACAAATATTACTTCTTCAAGTTTGTCTTCTTTCTCTAAAAACTCCTTGACGGTTTTAATGGCAATTCTGCTTGCTTTTTCAATGGGATATCCATATGCGCCAGTGCTTATGGCTGGAAACGCAATTGTTTTTAACCCCTTTGAAACTGCGAGCTTCAAAGAATTACGATATGCATCTGCTAAAAGTTCAGGTTCACCGCGGTCCCCTCCATGCCACACAGGCCCTACTGTGTGAATAACATATTTTGCTTTCAGGTTGCCTCCAGTTGTTATTACAGCTTTTCCTGTTGGAAGACCGTTAGGCCATTCAGTAGCCCTGATACGTTTACATTCTTCCAGAATTTTAGGTCCCCCTTCTCTATGGATGGCTCCATCCACCCCTCCTCCCCCCATAAGTGATGGATTTGCAGCGTTTACAATGGCGTCTGTCTCCATTTGAGTTATATCTCCTTGAACAAGCCTAAGCTTTCCTCTGCCAACTTCAAACTCGTAAATGTTTCCAACCATTTTCTTCCCCTTTTTATTCTCTATCAGAAATCACTTTTAAGTGTTTAAGTTTATTAATGAACCCTCACTATTCTTTAAATGATGTGTGCCATTGGAATATGCCAGATGATGGGCTTTCATGAAATAGAGAAAATTATGAAATTTTAAGCTGGTTATGCGATACTTATAAGGGAACTATGAAGGCTAAAGGCCTTTTTGAGATGTAATGTTTAGGGGTGGAGATAAGCGCCAAATAGGGAGATACCATAATACCGTTTACGCTTAGCAAATTGCAGGTGGAGTGAAAGATGTAGCGTTCTTTAAACATTCGGATTAAGTTTGTCATCCTATAAAGGCTGAAAGAATAAACCATATGCCAAAAACGACTAGAACGACAAAGCAGAAACCGAAAACAAGTTTAAAGACTTTTTCAGTGAAAAATCTTTTAGACTTAAAAACCGTGAGAGAAACTATGGTGTCCCATAAAAGATCACATGACCAGTGAGTAATGGCGAAAAGCAAAATTCCAGTCAGACCGAAAAGGGAAGCGTTCAAAGTGAGGGCTGCGCCTATAGTTGCCCACCAAAGGAAGAAGTAGGGGTTTGCACCTGTAGTAATTAGACCTGCAATAAAAGGTGAATGTCTTAAACCACTCGGCTCTATGCCTTTCTCCTCGTTCATTTTAAGAGTTTGGAAGCCCATATAAATTAGAATTAAACCGCCCATCAGACTAATAATTTTCTGAACTACGCCAGAAGCGAAAAACTCTGAAAGTCCAAAATATATTAGGAAAATTAATGGGAACTCTATTGCTCCATGTCCGAGGGCTATAAGGGTTCCAGCAGTCTTACTCTTATATCCCTTGGCAACCGTTACGGCGAAAACAGGGCCTGGCATCATCACGCCAGATAGGGATACAAATGCAACAGATACAAGAAACATGTATAAGTCAGCCATTCCCCCCATAACGCCTAAGCCATCCACTCCCTTTTTAGGATCTACCCTTCATTCTCTTAATTGAACTATTCCTTTTACAACATTAGGCTCTTGCTCGATTTTATCAAATTTTCGTTTTTAAGGAATTCTCCCTGCAATTTTATTATTTCACTGCTTCCTCTAGCATGGGCGTATCTTTCAAGCATTTCTCTGTTTAGCTCTATAAATGTGTGTCCCCACTTAAATATGGATAGGATTTTTAAGGCTTCGTCTTTAAATCCGGCTATGTATAACGCGGCTGCTAGGGCTTCCGCTGTGCTCAGCTTTGTTGGACGGCCAAAGTTCACAGGGTTTCCTGCTATAAGATATGGTAGACACCTTGAGGTTCCTCTAACCCTCTTTGTGAGAGGCTTCTCCGCATGCTCCCAGCTGAAGTCTAAAGCTGCCAAGCCACACGTTTTAATGCGTTGTCTATCTTCAGGTGAAAAAGCAGTTTTGGATAGGGGATTTAAAACTACAGCTCCTCTTGGCAGAAATCTCATTTGTCTTACTATCCGGACAAGCCCGTGGCGTTTAAGCTTTAAAGCGGTGCATTTTTTCGGGTCACATTGCCCTGCATGGTAAACAAATATTCTAACTTGATCTGGCATTAGTTCCTCGCACCTTCAAGTGGCTCATAGGATCGTCTAGAACACGTGGAATCCAGTCTATGAGATCCGTGGCAACCATGTGGTAGCCTTTTTCAGCAAATACAAAGTCTCCAGCCGCCCCGTTGACGAAGGCCCCGGCTGCAGCGGCCTCAAATGGTCTTATCTTCATGGCTAGAAAAGCTCCAACAACACCTGATAGCACATCTCCAGTTCCTCCAACAGTCATTCCAGGGTTTCCTGTAAAATTAAGTTTAAACCGTTCCCCATCTGATATTATGTCGACATGTCCCTTAAGGAGAAGCACAGCGCCTAGTTCCATGGCTGTCTTATTAACCATAGAGACTTTCTCCCACAAATTTTCAGGAAGCCTTTCCCCTGTTAATATGGTGTATTCGCCAGAGTGGGGGGTTAAAACTACAGGCACCCTCAACTTTCTTTTAAACTCAGAGTAGGCTTTTAATCCGTCTGCATCTAGCAGAAGTGTCTTACCAGCGTTCTCCGCCAATTCAATCAAAGCCTTAACAGCATCTTTTGTATCTGTGTGAAGCCCAAGTCCAGGGCCTAAAACTAAAGCGTCAACCCTCTCCACATACGCCTTAAGCGTCGGTACATTAGCAGGGTTCAAGTGTTCTCCATCAAGTTTTATTGTTATGAGGTTAGGTGACATGGATGAAATGTCGTGAGAAACTTTCTCAGGAGCTGCAACATAAGCTAGGTCGACACCTGTGCGAAGTGCTGCGAGGGCAACCAAAGCTGGAGCGCCTGAAAAGGTTTCACTTCCACCCACCACTAAAAGTCTTCCAAAATCCCCCTTATGGGATTCAGGAGCACGGGGTTTAACGGCCAAGTAAACGTCTCCAGGTCCAGCGAGGTTTTCAATTTCCCTAGGTATCCCTATATCTTTTACAATTAGTTCCCCTACATATTCGCCTGCCTTTTCAAGGCCAGCCTTCGCTTTGTGAAAGGTTACAGTTAAATGGGCTTTTACAGCTGTTCCAAGAATTTCACCTGTGTCTGAGTCTATACCGCTCGGTATGTCCACAGCCACACGGAAAGCATCTAAAGAGTTTATTCTTTCAACAATTTGCATTAGGGGTGGCTTAAGCCTTCCTTTGCTTCCAGTTCCAAGGAGGGCGTCGACGACAACTTCAGCGTTTATTTCTGGTATTAGTGTGCTGTCATAAACCTCATATATGGATATGCTTTCTTTTAAAAACTGAATTGCTCTCCAATTTTCTAAAGCAGCCTTATGGGAAATGTCTTTAGACTTTCCTGCCAAAACCACTTTAACCTTAAATCCCATGGCTGACAGATGTCTGGCCGCTACAAATCCATCGCCCCCATTACCCCCTAAACCACAGAAAACCGCAACGGTTACGTGTGGTTTAAACCTTGAAGCTATTTCTAAGGCTACGCTGCGCCCAGCGTTTTCCATAAGCTGAAGCTGAGAAACCCCAAAATACTCAGCGTTCAGCTCGAGAGCTCTCATCTCACGGCTTGTTATAACGTTTTTACGAAAGCTTTCCAAAGACATGCCTTGAACCACAACCTATAATTCTCACATTGAAATAAGAATATTTTCCACGGAAAGACATTTAGAACCTTCAGATGGGACAACAAAATATTTTAATGTATAAAGAAAATATTCTATTGGGAGATTGAAATGCCTAAGGCCTTTGTGTTAATAAACACGGAAATAGGTTCAGAAGCAGATGTTCTAAAAGACTTGAAGAAGATTGAAGGAATTGAGGAAGCCTATTCTGTTTACGGAGTCTATGACATAATTGCGAAGATAGGCGCAGAAACAATGGACAAGCTTAAAGAAATAGTCACTTGGAGAATAAGAAGGCTGGACAAAGTTAGGTCAACTTTAACAATGATAATAATTGAGGAAGCCGCAAAGTAGCTCAACACATTCCCTTTTATTTCAAACACCTTTCTATTTCAGCTTGGCATTTTCAAAAATGATTACCTGCGGCTTTTGAGGTATGCCTTTGAAAACTATGCATATAGGCTTTGACGATACAGACTCGCCTAGAAAGGGATGCACAACCTACATTGCAGCACTCCTCGTTGAGAAACTTCAGAATCTCGGCGTGAGGTTTACAGATTATCCTAATCTGGTTAGGCTTAACCCGAATGTTCCATGGAAAACAAGAGGAAACGGAGCTCTATGCCTAAGAATAGAGTTTGAAGAAAAAGATGAAGACTGCATTAAAGAGGCAGTTGTAGAAACCGTCGAGGAGAACTCAGATTTAGCCTATAAAGGCACAGAGCCTGGAATTGTCTTCTTAGGAAAGACGAAAATTCCAAGGCAAATTAAAACTTTCGCGAGAACGGCTATAACTGGACTTGTAGGCATGAAGACTGCCTTAAAAATTTTGAAGAGTTTCAAGGCTGAGGCTGTAGGCTTTAAAAATGCACGCGGGATAATAGGGGGTTTAGCAGCTATAGGCGAAACCCTCGAGAAAGATTATACCTTTGAATTAATTGCTTATCGCACACCTGAAAACATTGGAAAGAAGAGGAAGGTAGATGTTTCGACAGTTTTCGAAATGGACAGAGTCACGGCTCCCCAAACTTTCAACAATGTGGATCCTGAGAAGGGAAGAGTCCTCATAACGCCCCGCGGGCCAGACCCAATACTATTCGGAATTAGAGGGGAAACTCCAACTATTGTCAAAAAAGCTTTTGAAATAATTAAAACATATGAGCCTATAGAAAGATGGGTGATTTTCCGAACAAACCACGGCACAGACGCCCACCTTAAACGCGTTAAAAATCTAAGTCAAATAAAACCATACCACCCAGTTATCGTTAAGGGAACTGTGGCAGCCAACCCTAAAACAGTGCCTCGGAGACACGTCGTATTCCCAATTAAAGATGAAACCGCATGGGTAGATTGCGCTGCATATGCACCCACGGGAAATCTTCGAAAAACCGCCAGCAAACTAATTCCAGGAGACTACGTTGAAGTTTACGGGGGAGTACGCCCTCCCTCTAAAAACCACCCTCAAACAATAAACCTTGAAAAGCTACGCATATTAAAGCTTGCACCAAAACTTGCATACATGAATCCTAAATGCCCAAAATGTGAAAAACGCTTAAAATCTATGGGTAGAGAAAAGGGCTTCAAGTGCGAGAAATGCGGCTCAAGATTTCCAAATCTTAGCAAGCTTGTAATTAAAGAAAAGCGCGATGTAAAAAGGGGGTTATACATAACCCCGCCTAGGTCGCAGAGACACCTAACCAAGCCATTGACACGTTACGGAATGGAGAAATCTCACCAGAGCTTTGAAGGACTTATAAAAGACTGGCATAGCCTTAGATAATGACTCTTAAGGCCCTCCATTAAGGGCTTCAATGTTTAAACTTATGGATTTTTATTGGGTTTTCAGCGTTAGGCTTGAACATGAATGGTGAAATAGTTTAAATTTATGTATGCTTTAATCAATTGGAACTGAGCTAAGATTTATCGGAGTGCTAAAGGTTGGATAAATTTCCAGCAGACGAATATGCCTTGCCCTTCTTCAAGGAGTTAGGCTACGTTAGGAAGCTTTGTCCGAAATGTGAGACGTATTACTGGACGCTTAATCCAGAGCAGGAAACATGTGGAGAGGCAAGGGCTGAGGGTTGCGCATCGTATACGTTTATTGGCAATCCGCCTACAAAGAAAAGCTTCACTATGAGGGAGATGAGGGAAACCTTCCTCTCCTTCTTTGATAAACGTGGACACACACGTATAAAGCCTTACCCTGTTGTGGCCAGGTGGAGGGATGACATTTACTTAACCCATGCTAGCATTATAGATTTTCAGCCCTATGTAACTGAGGGTATATCCCCGCCTCCAGCTAACCCTCTTGTTATAGTTCAGCCATGTATACGTCTTGTCGATATAACAAACACTGGGCCAACTTTCGGTAAGTATGTAACTATATTCGAGATGGGAGGACACCATGCTTTTAACTATCCGGACAGGGAGGTTTACTGGAAAGATCAAACTGTAAGATACCATAACGAGTTCATAGTTGAAGAGTTAGGGCTAAAACCTGAAGATGTAACCTACAAGGAGGAAGTGTGGTCAGGCGGTGGAAACGCTGGGCCGTGCTTAGAATGCATAATAAGGGGTTTGGAGGTTGCAACCCTCGTTTTCATGCAGTATAAAGTTGTGGATGGAGAGTTCGTTAAGCTTCCAATCAGAACTGTTGACACAGGCTACGGCATAGACCGTTACACATGGCTTTCGCAGGGCTCTCCAAGCGCTTTCCACTCGATCTACAACGGTTTACTAGACGAAATTTTCAAAATGGCTGGAATAACCGAGTTGGATACGGATCTCCTGGTTAAGGTTGCTAAGCTTTCAAGTCTTATAAGCCTAGATAAAGCAGCGAGCAGACTTGAGGCGAGGAGAAAAATAGCTGAAGTTTTAGGTTTAAACGCTGAAGAGCTTGATAGGATTTTACTTCCAATTGAAAATGTTTTTTCAGTTGCAGACCATACTAAATGCCTGTGTTTCATACTCTCCGACGGGGTTGTTCCATCAAACGTTCAGGAGGGCTACTTGGCTAGGCTACTTTTTCGGAGGATCTACAGGCTTTTAAGGTTTCTGGGCATAGCTGACAGGCTTTACGAAATCATTGATATGCAGATCAAATACTGGTCTACGGATTACCCCCAACTCAAAGAGATGAGAAACGAGATTATGGAGATGCTAAACGCAGAGGAGGAGAAATTCAAGGAAACTATAAGGAAAGGTGAAAGCCTTGTTAGGCGTATATCAGCCGAACTTAAAAACAAAAATGTGGAAAGGTTTCCATCAGAAACCCTCATAGAACTTTACGACTCCCACGGTTTACCTCCTGAAATTGTAAGGGAACTAGCTGAAAGTGAAGGCTTAACCGCAGAAATACCTGAAAACTTTTACGCATTAATCGCCGAGAGGCACATGCAAACATTAAGACAAATGGGAGAAGCTAAACCTGAAAAGTGGCTTGAGAATCAAGTGGAAGGCCTCCCAAAAACAGAGGAACTGTACTATAAGGACCAGTATATGAAGGAATTCGAGGCGAAAGTTATTAAGGTATTTGGAAAGGACTACGTTGTTCTCGATAAAACCTGCTTTTATCCTGAAGGCGGAGGACAACCTTCAGACACAGGATACCTGTTCTTTAACGGCCACAAGGCTGAGGTAGTTGATGTTAGAAAAATTGGAAGAGTGATAGTTCACAGAGTGAAAGGAAAGGCTGTTCCAGCTGAAGGCAGCCTAATTCGTGGAGAATTAAACTGGGAGAGACGTTACAGTCTCATGAAAAGCCATACAGCAACACACGTTATCAACGGCGCGGCGAGGCGGGTCTTAGGGCAACATGTCTGGCAGTTTGGAACGCAGAAAGGCATTGAAAGCGCAAGGCTTGACATCACCCACTACCGCAGACTTACAAGGGAGCAGCTGCAAAAAATAGAAACCATTGCCAATGAGGCTGTTTTAATGAACATTCCAGTTGAAACCATGTGGATGCCTAGAACAGAGGCTGAAACCCTATATGGTTTCAGACTCTACCAGGGTGGCGCTGTTCCAGGAAAGGAAATACGTGTTGTTAAGATTGGAGAATGGGACGTTGAAGCCTGCGCAGGAACACATCTGAAAAACACTGGTGAAATAGGCTTCATAAAGATAGTTCACTCTGACAGAATTCAAGATGGCGTTGAGAGGCTCGTCTACTCGGTTGGTATACACGCCTTAAAAGCCGCCCAGAAAAACGAGGAGCTCTTATGGAAACTTTCAGAGATCTTAAACTCTCCCCTGGATAAGCTTGACAAGACCGCGGAAAACCTTGTTGAAAAATTGAAGGAGTTAAACGCTGAGAGAAAACGGCTAATAAAAGAACTTGCTCAAAGGGAAAGTGCAGTCTTAGCCAAAAAGGAGGAAGCCAAAGAGATAAATGGAATAAAACTCGTTTTGCGCAGCTTTGGAGAGGATATGGACGTTAACCGCATGGTTCAAACAGCAAGTGAAATAATAAAGAGAGATCCATTCACAGTTACAGTTTTCTACAGTTCGAAAGGCGAGAATGCCAGAATAATGGTTATGGCCGGAAACAAAGCTGTCGAAAAAGGCGTAAACGCAGGCGAAATAGTGAAGGAAGCTTCTGCAGTAATTGGAGGAGGCGGTGGAGGAAGATTCAACTTTGCTCAGGGTGGAGGTACGAAGACGGATAAACTGAAAGAAGCTATTATCAAAGCTGAGGAGGTTTTAAGAAAACAGATTAACTCTGCAAACCCAATTCGGCCGTAATTTTCACATTGCTTAAATTATGTTTGCAATTTTATTTATCAAGCAAAAATTATATGAGTGGCTGATGTTACAAATTCAAGAATCGTTTAGGAGAGTGGCTGTTTGGAAGTAATTGTATGTGTTAAACATGTCCCAGAAACTGCTGAAGCAGAGTTGAAAATCGATGCAAGTGGCAGAGGCATAGATAAAACAGGTTTGGTCTACGACATAAATGAGTGGGATGATTATGCTTTGGAAGAGGCTGTACGCCTGAAAGAAAAGTTTGGAGGAACAGTTACAGCCATAACTGTGGGTTCAGAGGAGTCTGACGCTACATTGAGGAAGTGTTTGGCTCGTGGCGCTGATAAGGCTATACGTCTCACAGATCCAAAGTTTGAGGGTTCAGATGCATATGCAACGGCTAAAATCCTCTACAGCGTCATCAAAAACCTTCCCTTTGACATAATCTTAACTGGAGCACAGGCTGGGGATGATGGAAGCTCCATTGTTGGGCCGGCTTTAGCTGAAATGTTAGGCGTTCCCCACTCTACAATGGTTAAGAAAATTGAGGTAAAGGACGGAAAAGCCGTGGTGAACCGTGAACTTGAAGGAGGCTGGGAAGAACAGTTAGAGGTTAAGCTTCCAGCGCTTTTCGCTGTTCAAACAGGCATTAATGAGCCCCGCTATGTTTCAATAATGGGTATAAGGAAAGCCATGCAGAGGGAGGTTAAGGTTATGGGGTTAGCAGACATCGGATTAAGCGAAAACGAAGTTGGAGAGGCAGGCTCATGGCTTCGAATAGAAAATCTTTACATTCCGCCCGTTGAAAAGCAAGCTGAATTCCTAACAGGAACACCTGACGAAATCGCAGCGAAAATTGTAGAACTACTTAAATCCAAGGGGTTGATTTAAATGGCTGAAATACATGTTTTGGCAGAACATAGACATGGACAGTTTAGAGATATAACCTTTGAAATGCTGACAAAGGCAAGAGAACTCGCAGGTAAAGTAAACGCGGAATTATGCGCCATAATATTAGGCAAAGACGTTATGGGACAGGCGAAAATTTTAGCTGAATATGCTGACAAAGTTATACTAGTCGAGAATGAAAGGCTGGAACACTTCAATTCAGACTTGTACCAAAAATCAATTTCAGCCATAATCCATGAGCGTAAGCCGCTGCTAACGCTTATGGGGCATACATCATACGGCTTGGACTTAGCGCCGAGACTTGCAGCCTCTATGAATATTCCATTGGCAACAGACTGCATAGACATAGACTTTGAAGGTGATAGGTTTGTGGTGACACGCCAAATATACGGCGGAAAAGTTAATGCTAAAGGAGTTCTCCGTAAGTCAGAAAGCTACATGGTAACTGTGAGGCAGGCAGCCTTCCAAGCTAAAAAGCCTGAAACCCCTGTGAAAGGCCAGATAATAGCCGTCCCCTACCCCGTTAAAGAGGAGATATCTGCAAAAACTTTCCTGCAGTATGTTCCTCCACCTCCAGGAGGTGTGGACATAACCTCTGCAGATGTACTTGTGGGCATTGGAAGGGGAATAAAAGACCTGAGCAATATACCACTAGCTGAAGAGCTTGCCAAATCCCTTGGAGGTGTTTTAGCCTGCTCCCGCCCAATAGTTGATAAGGGCTGGCTTCCAGCAGACCGCCAAGTCGGCACTTCCGGAAAAACAGTTAAGCCAAAGCTTTACATAGCCCTTGGAATAAGCGGAGCCTTCCAACACGTATTAGGCATGAAGAATTCAGACTTAATAATAGCCGTAAACAAAGACCAAAAAGCTCCAATATTCAGCTTCTCAGACTATGGAGTGGCCGAGGACCTTTTCAAAGTTTTGCCTGCACTAAACAGGAAAATCAGCGAAGTTAAAGCGCAGAAAGCCTAACTCCTTCTTTTTTTATTAAAAAGGATCGCTTAGCTTTTTTCCTGTCTTTCCAGCCCATTCATTTATTGAAACTGCAAATTTCTTTTCAACATCGCCTCTGTGGACGCTGTTGTAAGTGCAGAATGGCCTAACCTTCCCATCAGGAGTTGCGTAGTGGATTACACATTTCTGGACGCGGTCAAGGTCAAGGTTCCAAACGTCCATAAAGTGCATTATTCCAACCATAACAACTTTACGCATGAACTTTCCTAAAGCTTCATAGCTTCCCTTCACCATAACATCCTTAATCAATCCTCTAATCAGGGGGGATTTAACCATCGGCAAGAGTTCAAGCATCTTCAACCTAGCCATGGTCTTTTTACCCTTAACCCCTGAGTAATATATGTCCCAAAAGATATCTGCAAATCGGTCGACGTCAACGTACTGTGTTATAGGCTTATAAGAACCTTTTTCCTCAACTATAATGAATGTTGCAGCCCCACACATGGGGTGCATTGTAAACTCTGGATACGTTCTATTCTTTATAATCTCCATGCCTTTTGAAATTGGGACAGGCCAGTTAACAGGCCTCCAGTCCCAACGAGTTATTTTCCCATCTGTTTGTTCTTCTATAAGTTTAATGGCGTCAGGAACCGTTATGCGGAGTTTACGCATGTCTTCTTTTCTAGCCCTACCAGCCATTGAAATAGGCTGAATGTTAACGCATCTAACAACATCACAGTTATCAACAGCATATCTTATTATTTCCCCCAAATCTCCATGGTTAATTCCCCTAGCCAAAGTGACGACCAAAACTATGGAGTCTAAACCAGTTTTCCTAGCGTTTTCCACAACCCTATTCTTTATTGATACAAGATCCCCCCTCCCCCTCGTTTTCTTATATATGTCCTCTCTTAAACCGTCAAATTGCAGGTAAAGAGTGCTTAATCCAGAGTTTACAAGCTTTTTAAAGTACTCCTGATCCTCCGCTAGGCGCAGCCCGTTAGTGTTAACCTCAACATGGGTTATTCCAGCTTTTTTCGCCTCTTCAACTAAGCCTGGAAGATCGTTTCTCAATGTAGGTTCACCCCCGCTGAACTGAAGCGAGTTACAGGCCCAAGGCTTATTATTTCTAAGCAGTTTTATCATGTCCACAACCTGCCCATATGTCGGCTCATAAACGTAGTTTACCGCCCCTGCATAGGCGAAACACACGGGACAGGCCATGTTACACCTGTTTGTAACATCTATAATGCCTAAAACCGTGTGAGATTTATGCTGAGTGCAAATTCCACAGTCGAAGGGACAACCCTTAACTGTTTTAGTATGGGGGTTTTCTAAGCCATTTCCAAAATATTTTGCTTTGTACCAACCTCCGTAAAACCACTTAAAAAGCTCAGCGTCCCCCCAATAAACATCTTCAAATCTTCCATGCTCCGGGCATGTCTTATCAAGATATATTACCCCCTTCTCCTCATAAATCCTCATTGGAATTCTTCTATTACATTCAGGGCATATACTCATCGAGTACGTCTCAAATTCTTTAATTTCCTGAAACTTCTCCACTTTCGAATCCCCTAATGCGTATCTTACTGAAAGATGTGGTTATAGGGGGCAGGATATTTTAAACTTTCCATATTTACAACAAGACGATATGTAGAAAATAGGGATAAATAGGAATCAAATTTAATTCATCTCTATTTTTCCTGGAAAGTCAATCCTAATAATCTCTTTAAGATGGAAGTTGCAAGATTAAGCCATTAAACCTACGCTTCTAAAGCCAGATATGCTCAATATCTTTAATTATTTAGAAGTGGTTCTGAATCAAAGCTTAATCACGTATAAGAGATGAAGATGGAGTGAGGTTAAAAGTTAAGGTTACGGGGATAGTTCAGGGAGTTGGATTCCGCCCATTCGTTTACAGGACAGCCGTTAAAAACGGGTTGAGAGGCTATGTTAAAAATACAGGGGATGCATGCGTAGAAATCCTACTAGAAGGAAGCGAAAAAGCAGTGAGCATGTTTTTAAGGGATTTGCAGGAGAAAAAACCTCCACTTGCTAGGATTCATGAAGTTACCATAACTGAGCTCAAAGGCGAAGATGAATATTTAGATTTTAAAATTCAAAAAAGCTCCGAGGAAAAGGAAGTTTCAGGGTCTGTTATACCTCCAGACATAGCAATATGTAACGAATGTCTAAACGAGCTCAGGGACAAAAACAATCCTAGGTGCGATTATTTCTTTATCACATGTACCGACTGCGGTCCCAGATACACAATTATCGAAAGGCTTCCATACGACCGTGAAAACACAACTATGCATAATTTTCATATGTGCGGGTTCTGTCAAAGCGAATACAGAGATCCCCTGAACAGACGTTTCCACTCACAAACAGTGGCCTGTCAAAAATGCGGCCCCAGAGTTTATTTAACAAACTGCAGAGGCGAAGTAATACCGCATAAAGACCCAATTAGGGAGACAGGCAAGCTTCTATCTCAAGGCTTTATAGTTGCCGTTAAAGGGTATGGCGGCTTCCACGTTGCAGCATCAACCACCATGGATAAGCCTCTAATGAGGCTTAGAGAAGCTAAACATAGAAGGCAAAAGCCCTTCGCCATTATGGCTCGAAGTTTAGAGGCTGTTAAGTCCTTCGCTCAAGTAAGTCCATGGGAGGCTGAACTTCTAACCTCCTATACCCGACCCATAGTTCTATTAAGAAAAAGCGAAAACTATTACCTTTCAGATTTAATTGCTCCAGGCTTGCATAACGTTGGAGTTATGCTTCCCTACACCGGTTTGCATTACATGCTGTTTGATTTGGTTGATGACCCTGCCTTTGTAATGACGAGTGCAAATCCGCCGAATCAGCCCATAGTTAAGGAGGACTCTGAAGCGTTAAAAACCCTTGGAGAAACCGTTGACTACTTCCTTTTCCATAACAGGCATATAGCCAACCGATGCGACGACTCTGTCATACGCTTACACGGTGGAAGGAAGGTTTTTATAAGAAGGTCAAGGGGCTACGCTCCTGCACCAATAATCCTTAAAGAGAAAGCTGAAAAATGCGTTTTAGCCCTGGGTGGAGAACTAAGCAATACTTCTTGCATTTTGCAGGGCAATAAAGCCTTCATTTCACAGCATATAGGAGATGTTGAAAACGTTGAAACAATGGATTTTCTTAAACAAGCTTCAATGCACCTCATCCGCCTCACAAACAGCAAGGTGGATGTTGTAGCATGTGATTTACACCCTAAATTCACAACAACAAAACTTGCGCAGGATCTAGCTGAGGAAAACTTTTGGCAGATCGTTCAAGTGCAACATCATTACGCGCATGTGGCGGCTTTAATGGCTGAACACAGTTTAGAGGAGGTTATAGGTGTTTGCTGTGACGGATATGGATACGGATTGGACGGTGAGGCTTGGGGCGGCGAAATAATCTTAGGCTCAAAAAACTCCATGGAGTTTAAACGTCTAGCCCATCTTGAGAGGCATCCATTAATAGGCGGGGACTTAGCTACACGCTACCCTTTAAGGATAGCCGCCGGAATACTTTACAAGCACGTAGATGTGGAGGGTTGGCTCAACCAAAATAGTCATTTTCTCCCTCATGGCATGGAAGAAGCCAGACTTATTATGAGGCAGTTAAAGTCTGGGCGAAACATTATTCAAACCACAAGTTGTGGAAGAGTTTTAGACGCTGTTGCAGCCGTTCTGAAAATATGCCATGAAAGAACATATGAGGGGGAACCCGCAATGAAGCTTGAATCTGCAGCTTCAAAAGGTTCAGATGTCCTAAACCTTGAACCAGTTATTAGAGGTAAAAATTTGGACACCACAAGACTGCTTATAGAAATTTTTGAGAATCGTTTAAAGTACGCTGTTAAAGATTTGGCTTTTTCAGCGCACGCTTATCTGGCTAAAGGTCTGGCAACGCTCGCCGTTGAAGCAGCCTTTGAAAACGGTGTTAAGGCTGTAGGTTTTACTGGAGGAGTGGCCTGTAACGAAATTATAACCAGTATTATGCGGAAAAAAGTTGAAGCGTCAGGCCTGAAGTTTTTTGTCCATGAAGCTATTCCACCGGGCGATGGAGGCCTGTCTATGGGTCAAGCTTTTTTCGCAGGCTTTATAAATTAAAACCATAATTGATTTATGCTTGAATGTGCTGCTTACTACGGTTACAATGTGTTTGGCTATTCCAGCGAAGGTAGTAAGCATAGTTGATGGAAAGGCCAAAGTAGACTTTGGAGAGGGCGTTTTAAGAGAGGTTGATGTAACCCTTGTTGAGGTTAATGTCGGCGACTACGTTTTGGTTCACGCAGGCTACGCCATACAAGTGCTAAGCGAAGCAGATGCAGAGGAGACACTGCGCATTTGGCGGGAAATTCTAGAATATGAAAGTCAGCAGAATCCGCGAAAATAAAATCACCGTTGATGGTTGAAATGTTTAAAAATCTTGAGTTTAGAGATAGGAACATTGCTAAGCAGGTAATTGAAAGAATTCAAAGTTTAGCCCCTAAAAAGGACTTAGTGAAAATATGCCACATATGCGGAACCCACGAGTGGACCATAACCCATTTTGGCATACGCAGTTTACTGCCGCAAAACGTTGAGGTTATATCCGGTCCCGGCTGCCCTATATGTGTAACGCCAGCCTCTGAAATAGATGAAGCCATAGAGCTTTCATTAAGAGGCGTCGTCGTAACATGTTTCGGAGACACGCTTCGTGTTCCAGGATCTTCTAATTCCCTATTAGAAGCGAGGGCTAAAGGTGGAGAAATAAGAGTGGTATACAGCGTTGCAGACGCCGTTAAAATGGCTGAAAAAGAGCCGTCAAAAGAGTTCGCTTTTTTAGCTATAGGCTTTGAAACTACAGCACCTTCAACAGCCATAGAAGTTCTTAAGAAACCCCCTAAAAACCTCAGCTTCCTAGTTTCCCACCGCCTTATCCCACCGGCAATGGAGCTTTTAGTAGGTTTAGGAGACCTGCACATAGACGGCTTCATAGCCCCTGGACATGTAAGCACCATAATTGGATTAAAACCATACGAGATTTTCCCCAAAGCCTACCGCATGCCAACAGTTGTTGCTGGCTTTGAACCCTTAGACGTCTTATTCGCTATATACATGATTCTGAAACAGCTCAAGGAGAACACCGCCAAACTTGAAAACGAATATGCCCGCGCCGTCAATTGGGAGGGAAACATAAAAGCGCAAAAAGTTATGGAAGAAGCCTTTAAAAAAAGTGATGGAGAATGGAGAGGCCTTGGAAGGCTGCCACAGTCCAAACTACAACTAAAAGAGAGCCTAATAGAATATGACGCCCGAGAAAAGTTCAACGTGAAAGTTAAGAGCGGCAGGGACATACCGCCAGGGTGCCAATGCCACCTAGTCCTCATTGGAAAAATCAAACCATCAGAATGCCCACTATTCATGAACAAATGCACCCCTCAAAAACCCATGGGTGCATGCATGGTAAGCGTAGAGGGAACATGTCGAATATGGGCAAAGGCAATAAAAATTCCGACGTAAATTGTTACGTGGGTAAGTGTTTATGTCTGATAAAGACTATAAAAAGAAAACTTTTGAGATTAGGAAAAGTTGTTAGACTTGAAGTAAAATTTGAAGAGTTAAACAAAAGTTGAGAGCCTTATACATTACCCTAGAACTCTCACCATTTGCAGAGAAGATAAAAGCTGGCATAACGCATAATGAAAAAGCTTTAATTCAAAAGCTATAAGGAGAAATTAGGCCAATAACGAGTTTAGAATCGATAAAAAACTAGGCAGAATAGAAGCTATACTCACCGCCTTAGGCTGTTTAATTCCGTTTTAAGCATAACAGGCATAATAGGCGTAATACTTGTGCTTATGGCCTTCAAGGGCTTATCTAAACACTACAATCAAAACAGCAAATTCAAAAATGCACTCTAGCAATTATCTTCTAAATAATAGGAGTCATAGTAGCTGCTGTAGTAATAATCTCGGCTTTTTTAGGCGGTTTTTCGCCGCTCTAATGTTCAGTTTCGTTTGGTTTTTCCAAATAGGCATAATTAGCTGCCACGTTTATTTTTTATCTTCTGGGAGCTTTATTCTTCAAAAGATCCTTCGAAGCCTATCCCAAAAATCTGAAGAGAAAATGTTTTACACTGTTGGGCTACTACTGCGTGCAGGCGCCATTTTAACCTATAATTATTATCGGTTTAATATTAATGCTGGTAGCTGGGATACTTGCCTCCGTAGGCTTCTTTTCTATAAAAGCTCCATCTCCACACCTCTTCCTCTCCCCTCATTTTTAATTTCAAAGCGGTTTAGGCCTGAATCCGTCACGTTGTTAATGGTTCTTTATAGAGGGGCGCCCACAGTAAGGGATGAAAATCAAAGTATTTTACGTTTCCCAAAGAAGTAGAAAATTTCGTAAAAAAGTGTTTGTTTTTAAAGCAGAAGATGCATAGAAAAGCATGGTAGAATTCAAAACGGCTTCAAATTCTAAAAGGAAAAATCGCTTTGACGTATATTGACTTCGCAAACAAACACAAATAGGGTTCTAATGCTAAACATTTGAAACTAACCTTGTTCATCATCAAGCATTCGCACATTATTAATATTAAGGATATTTATCAACCATCTTAAAAATTGACTAAAAACAAACAATTCTTTTATGGTTGTAATGGATATATGTTGCTGTATATTTTCATTTTAAAAAGTTTGTTAATTTGGTATTGGGTGAAGTTTTTTCTCAGAAGTTTTCCTCATTTTTCTATTTATTTTTCTTGCTTCCGAAATTAGATTTGTCAATGAGGTTAAGGCCTTACCCACATCTTTCAGTTGTAAAACTAAAATTGTTTCAGTGGAGCAGCTGAGAGTTTCTTCTATATTAATGTGGCTTCTTGAGATTGCGTTGTAGAATGATACAACGCATCCCGGGGTCTCAATAATTTTCTGTGGACTTGTTATGATTATGGCTACTAAATTATTTTTTTGTTCTATAATATTTTCTAAGCGGAAGTTTGAGGATATTTCTTCGGCAAATTTTTGATCGAAGATGATGGTTAATGTTTTCATCCCCTCTATTATTTGAATGTATATTTCACTTGGCATTTCTTCAAGCATTTTTTTTATTGTTTCCAAATTTCTTCTGCTTTTTTCAGCTGAGATTTTTGCCATGTCTGTTCGTAGGTGTATAACGCTCTCGGCAATAACGTCTGCGACATCCCTATTATGCATGGACTTATAGTTGACGCCAGCTCTCTTCACAGCGGTTATTACACTTTCAATTTTAACTTTGCGCCCTAATACTTCCTCAACCGTAGGCTTAAGGATTCTTGCAATTGCACTATAATTTCCATATCCCTTCTCAAGAGCGCATTGAATTGAAAGATCCTTATCTATCATTTCCTGAACCACTTTTGATATGCTTCCGTTTTTGGCCACATTTACCACTTTTTGATATATATTGACCAAAAAGTATATAAAATTTGTTAAATCACTGGCTAGGATATGCCGAAGGGGAAAGTCGTATTAGCGTACTCTGGGGGTTTAGACACATCCATAATGGTGAAATGGATACAAGAAAAATATGATTCTGAAGTGATAACCCTAACTGTAGATGTGGGCCAAGGGATAGATCCAGAGGTTATAGAAAAAAAGGCCCGCATGCTTGGCGCGGTTAAGCATTACTTTATAGACGCAAAACATGAATTTGTCGTAAACTATGTTTTTCCGGCCATAAAGGCAAACGCCCTTTACGAGGATAAATACCCCCTTTGTAGTGCCCTTTCCCGCCCATTAATAGCCAGAAAATTGGTTGAAATAGCAAAAGAGGAGGAAGCTTCGGCTGTTGCTCATGGATGTAGTGGAAAAGGAAATGATCAAGTTAGGTTCGATATAACGATAAAGTCGCTCTCTCAGAATTTAAAAGTAATAGCTCCTGTTAGGGAATGGCGGCTGGCCCGAGATGAAGAAATTAAATTTGCAAAGGATAGAAACATACCATTACCTGTAACCTCTGAAAACCCCTTCAGTATTGACCAAAATCTATGGGGCCGCTCTATTGAATGTGGAGTGCTTGAAAATCCAGATAACGAGCCTCCTGAAGATGCTTTTGAGTGGACCACGCCGCCTGAAAAATGTCCTGACACACCAGAATACATCACCATCGAGTTTGAAAAAGGAACTCCGCAAACGTTAAATGGTGAGGAATTAGACCCTGTTCAATTTATTACCAAACTGAATAAGATAGGCGGTATACACGGAGTAGGACGTATAGACCATATTGAAGACAGAATTGTAGGAATAAAGTCAAGAGAGGTCTATGAATGTCCAGCCGCCACCATCCTTATAGAAGCACACAAAGACCTAGAAAAAATGGTTCTAACCTCCCATGAAATTTCATTTAAGAGGCACGTGGACGCTCAATGGGCTTTTCTAGCTTATTCAGGTTTATGGGTAGACCCCCTCCGCGAAGACCTTGAAGCCTTCATTAACAAAACACAAGAGCGTGTCTCCGGAAAGGTGAAAATGAAATTGTTTAAAGGAAGCTTGAGAGTGGTTGGGCGTTCTTCTAACTACTCGATATACAACCTTAATCTCGCAACCTACGATTTGAAGTCAACATTCGATCAGTCATTAGCACGGGGTTTCATCGAGCTTTGGGGACTCCAGTCCGTAACTTTCAACGATCTTAAAACAAAAATGGAAGGCCTATAGAGGAAACAGTTTGAGCGTGCTTTTCAAAAATGGCAGGATAAAATCATCCAGAAAAGATGTAACACTTTTCATATCTTCCATAAAAGAGGATGAGAGGCTACTAAAGCACGTTATCGAGATAAATGAAGCTCATACAATAATGTTGATGGAACAGAAAATAATAGATAATGAACAGGGGATTCAACTTCTATCGGCTCTTGAAAAGATAAGGAAGAGAGTCAAACCGAAAATAAAGCCTTGGCTTGAAGATATTCACGTATACTTAGAAGAGGAAGTAATTAAAATCGCTAAGGACGCAGGTGAAAACCTTCACATAGCAAAAAGCAGGAATGATCAGGTTGCAACAGCCATAAGGATGGAGCTACGGGAGGAACTAATAAACCTATTAAAAGTCATGCTTAAGTTTCAGAAAAATCTCATAGAAAAAGCTGAGAAGCATGTTGAAACAATTATACCTGGATATACCCATTTAAGGCCAGCCCAACCTATAACCTTCGCCCACTACCTTTTATTTCAATTTGATACATTCCAAAGAAGCCTAGAAAGAATTAGAGAATGTTTTGAAAGGATTAACGTTTGCCCCATGGGAGCAGCGGCAATGGCAACAACAAGTTTTCCAATAAACAGGGAAAAAGTCGCCGAGCTTTTAGGTTTCAACCAGATACTTGAGAACTCCATAGATGCCGTTAACAGTCGAGATTTCATTTTAGAAACATTAGGGATACTTTCCATAATAGCCATTGACATAAGCCGCCTAGCCGAGGACTTGATAATCTGGAGCACACCTGAATTTGGGTTAGTTGAACTTCCAGATGAGTTCTGTTCGACAAGCAGCATAATGCCCCATAAAAAGAATCCTGATGTTCTCGAAGTTATCCGTTCAAGGACGAGCCATATAATTGGCAACTTTACGACTTGCACATTAACATTGAAAGCTCTACCTTCCGGTTACAACTTAGATTTTCAGGAAATCACTCCAAAACTTTGGGATTCACTCAATAAAACAAATCAAGCTATTACTATGCTTTTCGACTTAATAATGCTATGTAAAATTAAGGAGTCCAGTGCTGAGAGTCAAAGTTTGAAGTTCACTACACTGACTGAGCTTATCAGAGTTTTATTCCAGAAACATAAAGTTTCGTTCAGGACGGCTCATAAGATCGTAGGCGCATTTGTAAGATGGTTAAGCGATAACGGAATAGAATTGAAAGATGCAAAGCCGGAAATGCTGGAAAAAATCGCTAAGGAAATTGGAGATGTAACATTAAAAATAAGTTCAAGCGATTTCCAGGCTGTAACCGATGTAGTCAGTTTTATTAAAAATCACAACGTTCGAGGAGGGCCTTCGCCATCGGAGGTTCGAAGAATGATCGCTTTCAGGAGAAATCTTCTAACTCGAAATGAAACAAGCGTGGCTGAAATGGAAGGTAGAATTAGGGAAGCACACGAAAAACTCCGCATTTTTATTTCTAAAATTGTGCAAAACCGTATAACCGAAAAATTTAAAAGTGGGGGTGTAACAGTTTGCTAGGGCTTCTGGGTAAGGAAAAACTGCCCCGAGAAAAAAGGAAAGCAGTACTAGTTTTAGAAGACGGATCGTTCTTCACCGGTTTAGGATTCGGTGCGACGAAGAAAACTTCAGGAGAAGTCGTTTTTTCAACATCCATGGTTGGTTATGTAGAATCTTTAACAGACCCCTCTTACCACGGCCAAATACTAACACTAACCTATCCATCAATAGGCAACTACGGCGTTCCAGAACAGTCAAACGGAAATTTATATTCCTCTTTCGAGTCTGACGGAGTTAAAGTCGCGGGACTCGTAATTCATGAACTATGCAGGAATCCGCATCATTGGGCTTCTGAGAAAACTTTAGATGAATGGCTTGAAGAAGAGGGTGTTCCTGGAATTTTCGGAGTTGATACGCGAATGATAGCCAAGAAGTTGAGAAATACCGGCGTGATGCGTGGTATCTTACAAGTTTTTGAAGGAAAAGAGATTCCAGAATTTGAAAGGCTTTTGGAAGAGGTTAAGTATGTCCCGGAACTTAGCTCGAGAAATCTGGTTGACGAAGTTTCCGTAAGGCACCCAGTGCTCTATAACCCGGAAGGGAAAAAGGTTGTCGTATTAATTGACTGCGGTGTGAAAAATAGCATCATAGCAAACTTAATTTCTCGTGGATTATGCGTCATACGTGTACCTTACAATTTTTCAGCTGAAGAAATATTGGAGTATAAGCCCCACGGGATTCTTATAAGTAACGGCCCAGGGGATCCTAAGAAATGCGTTGAAACAATAGACTGCATCAGAACACTTTTGGGTGAGGGGCTGCCGATAATGGGAATATGCCTAGGAAATCAGATATTGGCTCTTGCTTTAGGCGCTGACACATACAAAATGAAGTATGGGCATCGTTCGCAGAACCAGCCGGCTTTAGACCTTGAAACGAATAACTGTTACATTACAACGCAAAATCATGGTTACGCCGTAGATGGAGACTCTCTAAACGAAACAGATCTTAAGGTCTGGTTTTTAAATGCAAATGACAAAACTATTGAAGGTCTAAAACACAAGGAAAAGCCAATTTTCGCTGTCCAGTTTCATCCAGAGGCAAGTCCCGGGCCATTTGACACAGGCTTTCTTTTCGACTATTTTATCCTAGCCATGGAGGTGAACTAGATGCCAAAGTATGAGTGGATAAAGAAGGTTTTGGTCCTGGGAAGCGGTGCAATAAAAATTGGAGAAGCTGCAGAATTTGACTATTCAGGAAGCCAATGTCTTAAAGCATTAGTAGAGGAAGGAATAGAGGCTGTTCTCATCAACCCAAATGTAGCAACTATACAAACTGATCCGAGACTGGCAAGTAAGGTTTATCTTCTACCGGTCGAGCCTCGATATGTTGAAGAGGTTATTAAAAAAGAAAAGCCTGATGGAATACTGCTTGGCTTTGGAGGACAGACAGCTCTAAACTGCGGTGTCCAACTGGCAAGGGAAGGCATACTTGAAAAATATGGCGTTGAAGTTTTAGGAACCCCAATATCTGCCATAGAGGCAACTGAAGATAGAGAACTTTTCAGACAGGCTATGATTAAGGCTGAAATACCTGTTCTTAAAAGCAAACCTGCCACATCGGTTGAAGAGGCTTTGAAGGCAGCTGAGGAAATAGGATATCCAGTCATTTTGAGGGTGGCATACACCCTAGGCGGGAAGGGCTCAGGTGTCGCCCAGAACGCTGAAAATTTGAGGCAGCTGGCAGCGAGGGCCCTAGCTCAAAGCATGATATCCCAAGTTCTAGTTGAAGAATATGTAGGCAAATGGAAGGAAATCGAATACGAAGTGATGAGAGATAGATCGAACAATTGCATAACAGTTTGCAACATGGAGAATTTTGACCCTATGGGCGTCCACACAGGCGACTCAATTGTTGTAGCCCCCTCCCAAACTTTAACAAACAGGGAATATCACCTTCTCCGTTCAGCATCGATAAAGGTCATTCAAAGCTTAGGCATAGTTGGAGAGTGCAACATTCAATGGGCTTTACATCCATTTTCAGAAGAATTTCGCGCCATCGAAGTTAACGCCCGCATGTCAAGAAGTTCAGCTCTAGCAAGTAAAGCAACAGGTTACCCGCTGGCTTACATAGCGACTAAGTTAGCAATAGGATACCTACTTCCAGAATTAATCAATAAAGTCACTGGGATCACAACTGCATGTTTTGAACCGTCATTAGATTATTTAGTTGTGAAAATTCCCAGATGGGACTTTCAGAAGTTTAAGGACGTGGAAAGAAAACTTGGGCCTCAAATGAAATCTGTCGGAGAAGTAATGGCCATTGGCAGATGCTTCGAGGAAGCCTTACAGAAAGCAGTTAGAATGCTTGACATTGGAAAGGCTGGACTGGTATGTAACGGTGAAGATAACGATTTTGAATCACTTCAGTCTTTAAAAAGAGCTTTAGCGGAACCAACAGATGAGAGACTTTTCAAAATAGTTAAGGCTATAAAAATCGGCATGCCAATTGAAGAAATATATAATTTAAGCGGTGTTGATCCATGGTATCTCTATAAAATAAAGAACATAATTGAAATGGAGAGTAAATTAAAAACTCTAGACATAAACAGCGGTGAAGCCTTAGAAGTTATAAGGGAAGCTAAACGTTTAGGTTTTTCAGACAAACAAATTGCAGATTGCCTGGGCAGCGAAGAGTTAAAAATAAGAGAATGGAGAAAAAGGAAAGGTATAGTTCCCGTGGTCAAGCAGATAGACACGTTAGCTGCTGAATGGCCTGCGAAAACAAACTACCTTTACCTGACTTATGGCGGAAGCGAAAACGACATAGAATTTGAAACAGGCCGTAGTAAGGCCATAGTTTTAGGAGCAGGAGTTTTCAGAATAGGCTCAAGCGTTGAATTTGACTGGTGCGCCGTGAACACTGTATGGGCTCTTAAAAAATACGGCATAAACGAGGTTATTGTTGTGAATTATAACCCTGAAACCGTCTCTACAGACCATGATATATGTGACAAGCTTTACTTTGAGGAGTTAACGTTAGAGCGGGTTTTAGACATATATGAAAAGGAAAACCCAATTGGAATAGTGGTAAGCGTAGGAGGACAAATTCCCAATAACATGGCTTTGAAACTTGCTAAACTTGGGGTTAAGCTTCTAGGAACCCCTGCAGAAAGCATAGACAGAGCTGAGGACAGATCTAAGTTCAGCAAACTTCTGGAGGAGCTCGGCATTCCCCAGCCAAAATGGAGTAAGCTTACAACAATTGACGAAGCCGTCAAATTTGCTGAAGAAATAGGCTTTCCCGTTCTGGTTAGGCCAAGTTATGTCTTATCAGGTTCAGGTATGAAGACGGCGCACTCAAAAGAGGAGCTTAAAAACTACCTTGAACTGGCGACAAAAGTTTCGCCTGAGCATCCAGTTGTAATATCAAAGTTTATTGAAAATGCAAAGGAAGTTGACGTAGACGGCGTATCGGACGGTGAAGAAGTCTTCATAGGAGCCATAATTGAGCACATAGAAAACGCCGGAGTTCACAGCGGGGACTCCGTCATGTGCATACCGCCTCAGACACTTCCTGAAAAGATTATCCAAAAAATAAAGGACTACACCAATAAAATAGCTAAATCCCTCAAAATTAAAGGTCCATTCAACGTGCAATACATATTCAAAGACGGCGAGGTGTACGTAATAGAATGCAACTTGAGGGCTTCAAGATCTATGCCTTTTGTAAGCAAGACCATTGGAACAAACCTTATGGAGTTATCTACGCTGGCTATGCTTGGTAAAAAGCTTAAAGAATTAAAAATATCCAGCCCTGAAAGTATTCGACATGTAGGAGTTAAAGTTCCCCAGTTTAGCTTTATGAGGCTGGACGGAGCTGACCCCCTGCTTGGAGTTGAAATGCAAAGTACAGGTGAGGTTGCATGCCTCGGCGACAACTTTTACGAAGCATTTGTAAAAGCTTTGGAGTCAGCAGAATTTGAAATGCCTAAAAACGCAGGTTCCGTCCTCTTATACGCCCCAGACACGTATAAAGAGAAACTTATTCCCCTTGTGACCAATTTACGGGAATTAGGTTTCACAATTTACACAACCAAAAAACTGGCTGAAACTCTGGAGAATGAGGGGATAAACGATGCAGTAATCCTTCACAAAGCCCATGAAATGGACAAGAATCCTAATCCAATTCAGCTTATTTCTCAAAGAAAAGTAGACCTAGTTATAAGCGTTCCATCGAAAGATTCTGAAAAAACCTCTGAGGATTTTATGATTAGAAGAGTTGCTACTGAATTTAATGTGCCCCTCGTCACAACTATTGAATTAGCCTCATTTCTAACTAAAGCTTTAGAATATTTGAAAAACGGAAAAATAGTTGCCCGCTCACTCCAAGAATACTATTCATAAAACTAAATGTAGCCTTTTTTAGCAGCTAACTCGGCGCTTAACAGTCCAGCTCCTGCAGCTCCTCTAATAACATTATGGCTCAAACAAATGTATTTAAGGGTTAGGACAGGGTCCTCCCTAATCCTTCCGACAACCACGCTCATCCCTTTACCCTCATCTCTATCAAGCCTTGGCTGAGGCCTGTCTGTTTCCTCTCTAACTATTATAGGATTTTCCGGAGCGGAGGGAAGCTTAAGCCCTTGCGGTTCACCTCTAAAGCTTCTAAATGCCTCCTTTACCATTTCCAACGAAGGTTTACTTTCAAGCTCTACAAAGACGCATTCAAGGTGGCCGTCCTTCACGTTCACACGATTGCAGCTTGCACTTATCTGCACCTTAGCAGGACTTATCTTGTAACCATCCAATTCTCCAAGAATTTTCAATGTTTCCTTTTCTATTTTCTCCTCTTCTCCTGAGATGTAAGGCACAACGTTGTCAATTATGCTTAGAGAGGGCACCCCTGGAAAACCTGCACCGCTTAAAGCCTGCATTGTTGAAACAATAACTCTCTTCAATCCGAATTGCATGAGCGGTTTCAGCGTTATAGCTAACTGTATAGTTGAACAGTTAGGATCTGTAGATATAAAACCGCTCCATTTCCTTTTTCTCTTTTGAATTTTAATCAGTTCTAAATGTTCAGGATTAACCTCCGGAATTATAAGGGGTACGTCCTCTTCAAGCCTATGGGCGCTTGCCTTGCTGAAGACGGGATATTCTTTTGCAAACTCAGCTTCTACAGACTTCGCTGTATCTGAAGGCAAAGCAGAAAAGACGAAGTCTATGTTTCCAGCATCCCTGACAGATTTTATGTCAGAGTTCACAACAGGCATATCAGCTACTCCAATAGGCATATCAGATTCTAATATCCAATTACACGCCTCCCTATACCTTTTACCGGCTGATTTTTCGGAAGCTGCAAGCACTTCTATTTCAAACCATGGATGGCCATGAAGCAGTTGCACAAATCTTTGGCCAACAGCCCCTGTTGCTCCAAGGATTGCTACTTTCCACCTCAATTATGATCCCACATTTGGAATGACTATCTTGAAATTATATTTTTCCCCAAGCACGATTGGAATTCCCCCTATATCAAATCTTACTGAAAAATGTTCACCAACTCCGTAAAATGATCATAGTATTGGTTTTAATTATTCCATCTATTTTGCGAATTCTTTCAATACATTCGTTGACCTCTACAATGTTCATCGCTGAGATTATTATTGCAATATCATACTCCCCCGTAACTTCATACACAGTTTCAACGTTAGGTATTTTTAACAGCTCACCTGAAATCTCTGATGTTGGAATTGAAGGTTTTACAGAGACTAAGGCTATTGCTTCCGCTCCTTCTGAAAGTGCCAGCTTAAGTGTAAACTTTTTTATAATGCCGGAGCTTACCAGATCCTTTATTCTTTTTCTTACAGCCCCCTCTGAGAGGCCGACTTTTTTCCCAACTTCATTGTATGTAGCTCGTCCATCCCGCTTAAGTATCCGAATTATCTCTTTATCAATTTCATCCATTAGTATTCCTTTTAGTTACGTTTTACGTAATAAAAATAAATAAAATTGTAAAATACTTAAATTTTTCTCCGAAATTCTTATTAACTAGACTATTTTTACACCTTAAAAGTCGAACTGTAAGGACGCGCTGATATGGCGAATAAAATGTTTAAAGGATGCTACACTGCTTTAATAACACCTATGCTTAAGAATGGACAAATCGACATTGAGGGAATTAAAAATTTAGTTGAATTCCAAGTATCTCAGGGTGTCAGCGGAATTTTAGCCGTTGGAACTACCGGTGAAAGTCCCACGTTAGACCATGAGGAGAAGAGGTATGTGATTGAAAAAGTACATGAATATAGTGGTGGCAAGGCTCTGACAATAGCAGGCACAGGCTCCAATTGTACAAGGGAGGCAATAGAAAACACTAAAAAAGCCTATGACATAGGGGTTAAGGCCATATTGCTTGTAGATCCATACTATAACGGTCCTAGCTCCTTAGAGATAAGGCGTGAATATATTGCGCCCATAGCCGAAATGTTTCCAGATTTACAAATAATTCCCTACGTAATCCCTGGAAGAACCGGAACCCAGCTTTTGCCTCAAGATCTTGCCATTCTCCATTCTCAATATTCAAACGTTAGAGCTGTTAAAGAATCCACTGGAAACTTTGAAAATATGAGGTTAACGAGGAAGTTTTGCGGAGAAAACTTTGACATATTATCCGGAGATGACGACAAAACCTTTAACATGATGGTGGATGAAAAAATTGCAGCTTCAGGGGTTATCTCGGTTATTTCAAATATAGCCCCAGCAGCTGTTCAGAAGATGACGACGTTACTGCTCGAAAGTAGAGTGGATGAAGCCAAAACAATTTATGAAAAATTGAAACCGTTATTTCAAGTTGTAACAATAAATACCTCTGAAAAAACGGATTTCGGAGAGGTCACAGTTAAGGCTAGAAATCCCCTCCCATGCAAGACTTTAATGAACATTCTTGGCTTACCCTCAGGTCCCCTCAGGCCTCCTATGGGTAAGATGACCCGTAAGGGCATAGAGGTTTTAATAAAAAACGTGAGAGAAGTATATGAGCACAGCCCTGAAATTTTCGCTCCCATTGAAAACTTCTTTGATGTTGACCTATCTGAGAGATTATATTTCGAGAGATACTGGAAGGATTTAACTTATGATTAGAATTTGTGTGGCTGGTGCAACTGGAAGAATGGGGAAAACCCTAATTTCTGAAGCCTTAAACAAAGGCTTTGAAATAGTTGGTGCTTTAGCTTCACCGAAAAATCCCAACATAGGCAGAACCCTTCACGAAATAGGGATATGTAATTTAGAACTGCCACTTTATAGCCCTTCAAGGCTTAAAGAGGCCCTGGAAAATGCAGACGTTTACGTTAGCTTCACCACTCCAGAAGCTGAACTTAGAAACATTCCTCAAGTTGTGGACTTGAACAAGAGAATAGTTATGGGAACAACTGGTTTCACAGAAGAACAACTAAACGGACTTAAAACCCTGGTTTCATCACGCGTTCCAGCAGTTTTTGCTTCAAACTTCTCATTAGGCTTAAATCTGATTCTTAAAATGTTGAAATCTCTGGCTTATTTGCCGGAGGATTATGAAATAAGCATAGTTGAGGCACATCATTCTGGAAAGAAGGATGCACCCAGCGGCACAGCGCTGTCGATTGCTAACCTTATTTCTACTATTAGAGGATACTCTAAAATTGTCTACGGCAGAAGGGGTTCTTCTCAAAGAGCTCGCGAAGAGCTTGAGGTCTTATCCGTGAGAGCTGGAGGATTACCCGGCATTCATGAAGTTATGATTGCAGGTCCGCATGAAATGATATCCCTGCAACATATTTCATTCTCTAGAAGCGCGTTCGTTGCAGGTGCACTGAAAGCTGTTGAATGGGTCATGAAGCAAAGTCGTCCAGGAGTATATTCAGCAGAAGATGTGCTAAACCAAATAGTCGGCTAAACTCTATTAGGAGTGGCATGTTATGAAGAGGATTGTGGTAAAATTCGGTGGAGCTGAACTACGTTCTGGGGAGTCAATTAGAAAGGCTGCAGAGATGATTAAAGAATCTGGTTTTAAAGAGGTGATAGTTGTCGTTTCAGCCATGGAAAAAACAACGGATAACCTCATTAAGTATGTTAATGAAATAGGAAAAGTTGAGGATGCTGACTATGCAGAGATAGTTTCAATGGGAGAGAGGATCAGCGCTAGACTTTTCTCTTCAGCCCTTAAATCTTTAGGCATAAAATCCATTTACTTTGACCCTCAAAGGGAAGATTGGCCCATTATAACAAACTCAGATTTTCTAGAGGCAGAGCCAGATTTAGAAGAGACGAGGAACCGAGTAAAAGCCCACATTGAACCATTACTAGACGAATATGTTCCGGTTATATGCGGCTTTATAGGAAAAAATAGGAAGGGTCAAGTGACAATTCTCGGAAGAGGTGGAAGTGATATAACAGCAACTTTGCTGGGGAACTGCCTAGAAGCTGACGAAGTAATACTTGTAAAAAATACAGAGGGAATTTTAACAGCTGACCCTGAAATTGTTCCAAACGCAAAACAGATTAAGAAAATAACTGTAGAGGAAATGTTCTCACTAGCCCAAGGAGGAGCCAAAATAGTGCATCCGAAAGCCCTAAGATATAAAGTTCCAGAGCAGAAACTGAGAATTGTAAGCTTCAATAAAGGACTGCTGTCCGAGGGAACTGAGATAATAGGGGCCTTTTCCAATTCCTTCAAAATTAACAGCTACACGAGGCTATGTGCCATAACCATAGTTGGGGAAATTACAGGTGCAAACCTTGCAAAAGTATTCGAGACAATTTTTAAAGAGAGAGTTATGGGAATAAGCACAGGAAAGAACTCGGTAACCATATTTCTCGAAAATGAAAATAAGAAGTCCCTGCTCTCGCAGTTATGCCTTGTTGAAGGCCTAAATGGGGTAAGCCTCAAAGAAAACGTGGCTTCCATTGAAATAATAAACCCAAGCTTCATAGACTCACCCGGATGGGTTGCAAAAATATCAGGCCTTCTAGCTGAAAAAGAAATAAATATTTTAGAAGTTTCATCAAGTAAAGCCACAATAACCGTATTCCTCGACGGAAAAGACTTGGAAAAGGCGCTGGAAACAGTTAAAGCCATAAATTCTGAAAGGAGCGCTTGTTAAGCTATGTTAAAAACACCTTTAAAGAACCTTGGCGGCGAACTCTACATAGACGATGTGTCAGCAGTTAAGCTTACAGAGGCTTTCGGCACTCCACTTTATGTAATGAGTGAAGGGAAGATAAGAGAAAACTATAGAAGATTGAAAGAGGCCTTTTCAAGCAAGTATCATAAGTTCAAGATACTCTACTCTGCCAAAGCTAACACAAACATTTCAGTTTTAAAAATCCTCAGAAGCGAAGGTGCTTACGTTGACACCGTAAGCATGGGAGAAGTTTACTCGGCACTGAGGGCAGGTTTCAAGCCGTGGGAGATACTCTACACAGGAGTAAATGTTGGAGACGAGGAACTGAAATACGTTTTAGACAATAAGGTCATGGTTAACGTTGATTCAATCTCTCAGCTTAAAAGGCTTATAAGAATTGGTGTTCCGGAAACCTTATCAGTCAGGATTAACACGGAGTTCGGAGCAGGCCATCATGAATACGTCGTTACTGCGGGAAAGCAGACGAAGTTCGGATTAGATGGAGAAGCTGCTTTCGAAGCCTATAAAATCGGCAAGGAAGCCGGTGTCAAAAAGTTTGGGATCCATATGCATATAGGTTCTGGAATTATGGATGTTAAGCCTTACCTTAAAGCTGGCGAAAGACTTCTCGAAGTTACGGGAAGAATTAGCAGAGAGCTTAAAGTAAATTTCGAGTTCGTAGACTTTGGTGGAGGAATAGGTGTTCCATATAAACCCGGCGAGGATGATATAAACCTAGAAGCTTTTTCCAATGAACTCGTTAAATTGTTTAGACGAATGCAAGCTGAACATTCTATGGAAGAAGCTGAGCTTTGGATGGAGCCTGGAAGATTTATTGTCGCAGAAGCTGGAGTGCTTTTGACACGAGTTACAACAGTGAAGGTTACGCCTCATAAAAAGTATGTGGGGGTAGACGCCGGCTTTAACACATTAATCAGGCCAGCCATGTATAATGCATATCACCATATAATAGTTGCAAACAAGCTAAACGAGGAGCCTAGAGAAATCTATGAGGTGGTGGGACCGATATGCGAAACCGGCGATATTCTGGCAAAGGATCGTTTACTGCCTGAAATTCGTGAAGGCGACATAATTGCGGTATTAAACGCTGGAGCCTACGGGTTTTCTATGAGTTCACAGTATAATTCCAGACCTAGGCCAGCTGAAGTGCTGGTTAGAGGAGACCAATATGCGCTTATAAGGGAAGCTGAAACTCTCCAAGATCTAATTCAAAAACAGAGGGAGGCTGAATGGCTGAAAAATTAACCTTTTGGAAAATGCATGGACTGGGAAACGATTACATAATATTTGATAACAGGGATGGAAAAATAAAAGAAGAAAAATTAGTGGAAATGGCGATAAAACTGTGCAGAAGAAGACTGGGAATAGGCGCAGATGGGCTCTTGCTGGTTTACAATTCTTATTTGGCGGATTTAAAGATGAGAATTTTCAATTCTGACGGAACAGAAGCAGAGATGTGTGGAAATGGAATAAGATGTTTTGCCAAATACTGTTTTGAGAACAAAATTGTAAACAAAGAAGAAATGACTGTGGAAACTTTAGCTGGAGTGAAAGAGCTGCAACTTAAATTAGATGGGGAGGTCGTAACCTCAGTGCGAGTTAACATGGGCTCTCCCAGCTTTGAAGTTAACGAAATACCCATGGTGGAAGGAGGGAAGAGTTTCATAAATAAACCAGTTAAAATAAATGGAAAAACCCTTTTTGCCACCGTTCTTTCCATCGGAAACCCTCACTGCGTCATCTTCGTCGACAATGTCGATAATTATCCCGTGGAAGCTGTGGGGCCGAAAGTGGAAAGGCATAAGCTTTTTCCAAAGAGGGTTAATGTGGAATTTGTACAAGTTTTGTCCAGAGACGTGTTAAAGGTGCGTGTCTGGGAAAGAGGGGTCGGCGAAACATTAGCCTGTGGAACTGGCGCATGTGCAAGTGTTATCGCTGCAAAAGTCCTTGGAAAGGTTGCAGAGAAAACCTCCGTTCAGCTTCTAGGCGGAAATTTAAGTGTGGAATTTAAAGGTGAAAATGTTTTCCTAGAAGGCCCTGCAGAAAAGGTTTTCGAAGGTGAAATAGTCATCTGAGAGGTGTCGAATTTGAAGTTTCAATTTTCACATAAACTTAAGGTCATCCCCCCATACCTGTTTGCCGAGATAGAGAGCATCGTTAGGAAAAAGAGAAGCGAAGGAGCTGATGTTATATCCCTAAGCGTAGGAGACCCTGATCTTCCACCCCCAAAAATAGTGGTTGATGCCTTAATGGAAGAGATAGCTAAACCTGAAAACCACAGGTACTCTACAAGTGATGGAGAATATGAATTTAGGCATGCGGTGGCAGAGTGGTATAAAAGGAGATTTAACGTGGAGTTAGATCCCAACAGAGAGGTAATTGCCCTTATCGGATCTAAAGAAGGTTTGTGCGATATTGCAAGGGCCTTCCTCGATCAAGGAGACTGTGTATTAGTACCTGATCCAGCCTACCCTGTATATGCAAATGGAAGCACAATTTTGAGCGGTGGAGTACCCATTTACATGCCGCTACTTGAAGAAAACGGCTTTCTGCCAGATTTGGGAAGCATCGAGGCTAAGGGTGTCAAAATGATGTTCGTCAATTACCCAAATAATCCAACAGCTGCAACTGTAACGCTGAAGGAACTCAGAGAATTTGTAGAATTCGCCGTGGATAATAACATAATTCTTTGTTACGATAACGCCTATTCAGAGGTAACTTTTCAAGACTATAGAGCACCGAGCATACTGCAAATAGATAACGCCAAGGAGGTTTCAGTCGAGTTCCATTCCTGTTCAAAGACCTTTAACATGACTGGGAGTAGAATAGGATTTGCCGTAGGAAATGAGAGTTTAATAGATGGATTAAAAAAGGTTAAATCCCAAGTAGACTCTGGGCCTCCTAAATATGTGCAGTTAGCCGCAGCTAAAGCCTTAAATGCCTATTTGGAAGAGAATCCCCCTAAATTCCTCAGAGAAATGAATAATATATATTATAGGAGGGCGCAGCTGCTATTTAAAGGATTGAATTCTCTGGGGATTAAATGCGAAATGCCGAAAGCCACCTTCTATGTATGGGCTAAATGCGGAGGTAGCTCTATAGATTTTGTTAAGAAAATGTTAGATGTGAATGTTGTCGCGTTGCCCGGAGTAGGTTTTGGGCGTCATGGCGAGGGGTATGTGCGATTTTCAGTTACTTGTCCTGAAGAAAAAATTGAAGAGGCTTGCAGAAGGCTTAAAAATGTAATTTAGCTATAACCTTGCTTTCGGGTAAGATCCCAAGATTTTAATGAATGATGCTTTCTTTCCCAAACCTAATAAGGCTTCACTACATTTTTGATCGTTTCGATGTCCCTCAAAGTCTAGGTAAAAGTTGTATTCCCATGGCTTCTGCTTTGTAGGCCTAGACTCTATTTTTGTAAGGTTAATGTCTCTTAGGGCAAACTCTTCAAGAGCTTTATAAAGGCTTCCTGGAACATGTTTAAGTGAGAAAATTATTGAAGTTTTATCAAATCCGCTTGGAGGTGAATCCTCCTTTGAAATAACTAGAAACCGTGTATAATTATCTTGAGTGTTTGATACGTCCACGGCGAGGATTTTCATCTTATAAATTTCAGCTGCCCTTTCACTCGCTATAGCAGCCGCGTCATTTGCGCCTATCTCCTTAACCATCTTTGCCCCTCCTGCTGTATCGTAGACTGGAATGATGTCACACTTTAAACTCTCTAGGAATTTGGAACATTGGGCTAGTGCTTGAGGATGTGAATAAACTGTTCTTATTGAGTTTAAGTCTGCGTTTAGGTTTGCCACAAGGCAGTGCTGTATTTTTAAAATTATTTCACCAGACACCTTAAGGTTATAATCCAGAAAAAGATCGTAAACCTGATTTACGCTTCCTTCAATAGTGTTTTCAACAGGTACAACTCCGCATTCCACTCTTCCTTTTTCAACTTTTTCAAAAACCTCAGAGAAACTTTTGCAGGGAACCGCTTGAACATAAGGCTCAAAGTGCTTGTAAACTGCCATTTCACTATATGCTCCCCTCTCCCCTTGAAAAGCAACTCTTAAAACCTTATAATTATTCATGAACCTTCTAACCTTCAAAATTTCGTTTGTATATGGAACCTTCAGATGCGGATCCTACAAGGGAACAATATCTTTGCAGGTATCCCCGGTTAATTTTTGGCGGTCGAATCTTCCATTGGGAAAGGCGTCTTTTTATCTCGTTGGAGTTTAGTTCTACGTTTAATTCTCTCTTAGGTATATCAATTGAAATTACATCGCCATTTTTTAGTATGGCGATTGGGCCACCAACAGCTGCTTCGGGTGCGACATGACCTATACATGGGCCTCTAGTCGCCCCTGAAAATCTTCCATCAGTTATTAGAGCTACAGATTCGCTTAAGCCCATACCTGCTATGGCAGCTGTAGGTGAAAGCATTTCTCTCATTCCAGGCCCCCCTTTTGGACCTTCATATCTGATCACTATAACGTCGCCGCATTCTATTTTGCCATCCAGGATGGCCTTTAACGCTTCTTCTTCGGAATCATAAACCTTTGCAGGCCCCTTATGGCGTAGCATTTTTGGTGCGACAGCCACTTTTTTAACAACAGCTCCTTCTGGTGCAAGGTTTCCTTTGAGCACTGCTATTCCCCCCTCTGTGTGGACTGGGTTATCTATAGGCCTTATAACGCTCCAATCGTAAATAACAGCGTCTTCAAGGTTTTCTTTAACGGTTTTTCCAGTGACTGTTAATGCGTCTAAGTTGAGGAAATTTCTTAACTCCTTCATTACTGCTGGAATTCCGCCAGCTTCATCTAGTTCTTGAAGGTCATATGGACCTGAAGGTTTCATGTCGCATAAATGCGGTATCCTTCGTCCGTAATCATCGAAAAGTTCTAGAGGCAAATTCACGTCAGCCTCATTCGCTATGGCTTTCAAATGTAATACGGTGTTGGTTGAACCTCCAAGCGCCATATCCACAGCAATAGCATTTTCAAAAGCTTTAAGGGTCATTATGTCTTTTGCCTTAATGTTTTTTCTTACTAGCTCAACAATTTTTTCTCCGCTTTCTTTTGCTATTCGAAGTTTGGAAGAAGACACAGCAAGGGACGTGGCGCACTGAGGAAGAGACATGCCCATGGCCTCAACAATACATGCCATGGTATTCGCCGTATACATCCCATTACAGGAGCCGCATCCCGGGAAGGCCCTATCTTCAATTAATTTCAACTCCTCCATCGTTAGTTTTCCAGCCTTAACTTCACCTATGGCCTCAAAAATCGACGTTACATCAACTTTCTTTCTTTTAAATTTTCCAGAAAGCATAGGGCCTCCTGTCACGACTATTGTTGGGATGTTCACCCTTGCAGCTGCCATAAGCATTCCCGGCGTGATTTTATCGCAGTTTGTAACAAGAACCATTCCGTCAAATTGGTTAGCCTCTATCATAACTTCCACGGAATCTGCTATCAATTCACGGGAGGGTAAAGAATAATGCATCCCGATGTGACCCATTGCCAACCCATCGCAAATGGCTATGGTGTTAAACTCAAAAGGTATCCCTCCCGCTGATTGGACTCCGTACTTAACGTACTCTGCGATTCGAGTTAGGTGCATATGTCCAGGCACAATCTCCGAAAAGCTGTTAACCACGGCTATGAATGGCTTATCAAAATCGCTTTCCACCAACCCAAGACATTTCAATATGGCTCTATGGGGTGAGCGGGTTAATCCCTCTTTTAAGACGTTACTCCTCATTTCCAATCACTCTAGGTTTTAAAGCACTCTACTATTTAAATTGCCAGCAGAAAAGTTTTAATATGTGGCCTGTTAAATCCTTTAAGGCGAGGTTAAAAAATGGGGAATTGCTTTATCGAATAACTTCGCAAGTAACATAAGAATTTTTGATACTACACTAAGAGATGGTGAACAAACCCCTGGAGTTTCCTTAACTCCCGCAGAGAAATTGAGAATAGCAAGAAAACTTGATGAGCTTGGAGTTGACGCCATTGAAGCTGGATTTGCCGCTGCATCAAAAGGAGAATTTGAAGCCATAAAACTAATTGCAAAAGAAAAGCTTAAAGCTGAAATTTTCAGCTTCGCAAGAGGGACAATAAAAGATATAGACGCTGTTATAGAAAGCGGTGCAGACGCCGTTTTTTTGGTGATTCCATCTTCAGAACTACACATTAAAACTAAACTTCAAAAGACATTCACCGAAATTGTTGAAGTTACAGAGGAATGTGTTCAATACGCTAAAGACCACGGGCTTAAAGTTGAACTTGGAGCCGAAGACGCCACTAGAAGTGAGGCTTCCCTTCTTAAGAAACTCATTTTAACAAGCATTGAAGCTGGAGCTGACATTATATCCCCATGCGACACTGTTGGGATACTGACCCCGGAGAGAGCTTACGCCTTCTTTTCAGATTTGATCAAGGATTTTCCAAACGTTATGTTTAGTGTTCACTGTCATGACGATTTTGGAATGGCTGTGGCGAACTCAATTGCAGCTTTAAGAGCTGGAGCAAAAGAGGTTCACGTCACAATAAACGGAATTGGTGAAAGAGCTGGAAACGCCGCATTAGAAGAAATAGCCATTGCCTTAAAGCTTCTATACGGTTTAGATACATCGATGAAGCTGGAACTTCTCCATGAGGTTTCCACCCTAATTTCAAGATTGACAGGGGTTCCTGTTCAGCCCAATAAAGCCGTCGTGGGAGAAAATGCGTTCACCCATGAGTCAGGAATACATGCACATGCAGTTCTGAATGATCCATCAACTTACGAGCCAATCCCACCAGAACTTGTGGGAAGAACGAGGAGACTTGTAGTTGGTAAACATGCCGGATCAAAAGGCATTAAGGCTGTACTTAAAGAGATGGGTCTACATCCAGACGATAAACAGTTAAAGGAGATACTTTCAAGGGTTAAAGCCCTCGGGGACAAGGGTAAAAAGATTATGGACACAGATTTAATGGCTATAGCCGAAACAGTTATGAATCTCCCGAAACATAGACCTTTCAAACTTAAAGAGTTAACAGTTGTGACAGGAAACAGGGTAACCCCCACAGCCTCGGTCAAACTTGACGCAAAAGGCGAAACTGTTATCGGAGCAGCAACAGGCGTTGGACCAGTGGACGCTGCTATAAACGCCGTTCGAAGAGCTTTACTACCAGTTGAATCTCTGCGCCTTGACGAGTATCATGTTAAATCGATTTCTGGTGGAACAGACGCCATAGTTGAGGTTACAGTGCGACTAAGCAGGGGGGACAGAACAATAGCAGCCCAAGGTGCCCATGAGGACATAGTAATGGCCAGCGTTGAAGCAGTGTTAAGCGGGATAAACTGCCTGCTTGCAAACTTTGAAAGGGAGAATGATGGACATAAAAGTCTGCAAAAACCTAAACTTTACGCCACTCCAAAAGACGGAAATTAATTTGCAGGAGAGTGAAAATCTTCAAAAAAGTAATCAAATCACCCCGTTTCAATAATATTTCCAATGAGAAAGATGAAAAAGCAGATAAAAGCGAAGCATGTCTTTTTAAAGATAAAGAAAATTCTTTTCCGCGCCTAAACAAGCTCTCATTAGAGGCTTTTAACGACATTGTGGAGACGTTAGTTACTATGAATATAAACATTAAACAGCTCAGTTATCTGCCAAAAATAGTTGAAAACAACGGCTTGATATACTACAAACTTATAGATAAACTTTCGAGCGAACAAGGAACACCTAAATCTACGGTAAGATGGAATATTAAAAAGTTGAGAGATGCAGGATTAATAACAGCTGGAGATAGAGAAAATAAGGGAGTTCCTGTAAATTTAACAGAAAAGGGTAGAATATTACTTATAGCTGCTCAAAACCTTTTGAGCAAGAATTCTTGCTCAAAACCTTTATTTAAAAGAACCTAGTCCTTCGTAGGAGGTTTACATGACCTTAATAAAACAAGTGAGGCCAGTATCACGCAGAGGCAAACCATTAAAAGATGAATCTAAAATAGAATACTTCAAAGAAGAAAATAGACAGATTGAACTGGTCTTTTGGTACGAAACCAGGCCTGAGGGACCGTGATATCGTGGAGGGACTTATGTGAGGGATTGTGTTCTTCAGAGGAATTGCATCATCCGCAGAGTCTGCTGAAAACGTTAAAAACTTTAGTGAACACGAGACTTCGTTATCCGGTGTAATCCTCGCTAAGAAAATATCTTATTTTTCAGCAATTTTAGGTGAGAAAAATAATGACTGTTATGAGTGGAGCTAAGGCCCTTCTAGAATCTTTAAAAAAGGAAAAGGTGAAGGTGATTTTCGGTATTCCTGGAGGAGCTATACTAGACGTATATGATGTACTCTACGATTATGATATCAGGCATATTCTCATGAGGCACGAACAATGTGCAGCTCATGCGGGGGACGGGTATGCGCGGGCAAGCGGAGATGTTGGGGTTTGTATGGCTACATCGGGTCCTGGAGCCACAAACCTTGTTACAGGTTTGGCGACAGCCTATATGGATTCTTCTCCTTTAGTCGCTTTAGTTGGACAAGTACCAAGGAGGCTTATTGGCAGGGACGCGTTTCAAGAAGTTGACGCGGTTGGCATAACCAACCCTGTTACAAAACACAATTTTCAAGTGGAAAATGCCTCACAGATACCTAAAATAGTTAGGCAAGCGTTTTATATAGCGGCTTCAGGCAGGCCAGGACCTGTTTTAATTGATATTCCTAAGGATGTCCAAATAGAAACGGCGCAAATGAGCTTTGAGGAAGAAGTTAACATTTTAGGTTACCGTCCAGACTTCGAACCGCACCCTATTCAATTAAAAAAGGCTGTTGAATTACTTGCTAATGCTGAGAGACCAATGATAGTGGCTGGGGGAGGCGTAATAATTTCAAACGCTTCTCAAGAGCTCATATCAATTGCAGAGCTTCTCTTGTCGCCAGTTGCGACGACGCTTATGGGGAAGGGTTCCATCCCAGAAAGTCACCCGCTAGCAACTGGGCTTATCGGAATGCACGGTACGGTTGCTTCGAACACCTTAATTCAAGAGGCAGACGTTGTACTAGCGGTCGGTATGAGGTTCTCAGATAGGACTACAGGAAAAATGGAGGAGTTCTGCCCAGATTCAAAAATAATCCACATAGATATAGATCCTGCAGAAATAGGGAAAAACATTGAAGTAGATGTCCCAATAGTTGCAGATGCTAAAAAGGCACTATGCGAAATTAAAAAGCTGCTCTTGGAAAAAATCAAGAAAAAAGAACGTTCCACTTGGATTAATAAAACAAAAGAGCTGAAGGAGCAACTTGAAACCAAGGTAAACCGCAATGGCGAGTTAAAGCCACCAGCACTTATGGCTGAAATTCGTAAGTTACTTCCAGAAAACGCTATTATAACAACGGAGGTAGGTCAAAACCAGATGTGGGCTGCATTATATTTGAAAATCTACAGGCCTAGAACGTTCATTTCTTCTGGAGGCCTTGGGACAATGGGTTTCGGTTTTCCAGCCTCCTTAGGTGCAAAAGTCGCATGTCCAGAAGTTCCAGTCGTTGACATAGCTGGAGATGGAAGTTTCATAATGACTGAACAAGACCTTGCTACGTCAGTAATTGAAAAAATCCCGGTAATAATTGTTGTTTTAAACAACTCGGTGCTTGGGATGGTGGCTCAGTGGCAGAGGCTTTTCTACAATAGGCGATATTCCGCGGTGAATTTAAGCAGTGTTCCAGATTTTGTAAAGCTGGCTGAGGCTTACGGCGCACAAGGTTTTCGTGTGAATACACTTAAGGAATTTTCCTCAGCGTTTAAGAAAGCCCTCAACAGCGAAGTGACAACCGTCATTGATGTGCCAATATCTTCTGAAGAAAACGTTTACCCAATGGTTCCAGCTGGAAAAGGTTTGAAATGGATGATATGGGAGTGAAAAGTTTGGGAATTGAGAACTTAAAACAAAATTATATTATTTCTGCAATCGTTGAGCATAAGCCAGGGGTTCTTTTCAGAGTGTCGAACATGTTTAGGAGAAGAGGGTTCAACATACAGAGCATATCCGTTGGTCCAACAGAGAAAAAGGAGTTTGCTAGGATAACAATAACTGTAGGAGGAGATGAAAAAATCGTTGAACAAGTGGTGAAACAGCTGAAGAAGCTTATTGAAGTAATTAAAGTGAGCATATTAAACCCTAAAAACACGGTGGCTCGGGAGTTGGCGTTAGTGAAGGTTAACGCCCCAGACTATAAGGCCAAGTCGGAAATAATCAACTACGCAGAGATCTTCAAAGGCCATATTGTGGATGTTTCTCGGAAATCCCTTATTGTGGAGGTCACAGGAGACTCTGACAAAATTGACGCCTTCATAAACATAGTTAGGCATTATGGGATAAAGGAACTGGCTCGAACTGGATTGACAGCCTTATCAAGGGGAGGCGAAATTATAAGTAGGGGAGAGGAGGTTATAATCGGAAAAGTCAGGAAAGGAGGTGATTAGCATGGTAAAAGTGTATTTCGACGATGATTTAAGTTTGAATCCTTTAAAGGATAAAACTTTAGCTGTCATTGGGTATGGAAGTCAAGGGGAGGCGCAAGCCAAAAATCTCAGGGATTCAGGCTTAAAAGTGATTGTCGGACTGAAAAAAGATGGACGTTCATGGAGTAAAGCTGTAGAAGAAGGGTTCGAAGTTTATACAATTTCAGAGGCAACTGAAAAAGGCGACATAATACTTTTTTTGATTCCAGACATGGTTCAACCTGAAGTTTACATGAAGTCAATAGCCCCATACCTAAAAGAAGGGAAAACATTAAACTTTGCACACGGATTTAACATACATTTTAAACAAATAATACCACCTAAAAACATAGACGTCATAATGGTAGCCCCTAAAAGTCCCGGACCAAGGCTTAGAGAAACATACGTAGGGGGCTTCGGAGTCCCTGCTTTAATAGCCGTGTATCAAGATTATACGGGCCAAGCGAGGGAAAAAGCTTTAGCCATTTCAAAGGGGTTAGGATGCTCAAGGGCAGGAGTCTTGGAAACAACCTTTAAAGATGAAACCGAAAGCGACCTGATAGGCGAACAGACAGTGCTCGTTGGGGGACTTATCGAGCTTATAAAGAATGGGTTTGAGGTTCTTGTGGAAAACGGATACCCTCCTGAACTTGCCTACTTTGAAGCGTGCAATGAGGCAAAATTGATAATGGATTTAATCTACCAGAAAGGGTTAACTGGAATGTTAAAGGCAGTTTCAGACACAGCGAAATACGGTGGCTTGGCAGTTGGGCCAAAAATAATAGACGAACATGTAAAAGAAAACATGAGAAGGGCTGCCAAAGACGTTAAAAGCGGAAAATTCGCCAAAGAGTGGATCGAAGATCATAGAAGAGGCGAAGTGAAGCTTAAGTCCATGCTTAAGGAAATCGAAAACCATGAAATCGAGAAAGTAGGGCGGTTCATAAGGAAGATGTCGAGAATAGAAATTTAATCCGCAACCCTTTAGGAGAAAGGGCAAAGTTGAACATATGCGAGAAAATTTTGGCAGCTGCTTCCTCAAGAAGAGAAGTCAGAGCTGGAGAAATAGTCGAAGCCAAAGTTGATATGGCTATGGTTAATGAAATAACAGGGCCGCTGGCAATTGAAGCTTTCAGAAAGATTGGCGTTGGAAAGGTTTGGGACAACCACCGAATTGTGATGGTTTTAGACCATCAAGTTCCAGCAGACTCGGTAAACTCTGCAGAACTTCATAAAATTATGCGAAAATTCGCGGTGGAGCAAGGAATCCCCTATTTGTACGACGTTGGACAGGGAGGGATATGCCATCAGGTTATGGTGGAGAAGGGTCATGTTAGGCCTGGAGAACTAATTATTGGAGCAGACTCTCATACATGCACCTATGGCGCATTAGGAGCATTTGGAACAGGTGTAGGTTCAACTGAAATTGCTGCTGTTTTTGCAACTGGAAGAATATGGCTTAAAGTTCCGGAAACAATAAGGTTTAACGTCCACGGAGAATTCCAGAAGTTTGTAACTCCTAAGGATTTGATTTTAAAAATCATCGGGATGATTGGAGTAGATGGCGCAATATACAAAGCTATGGAATTTGATGGATCGACAATTAATGGCTTAGATGTGGGTGGAAGAATGACAATTTGCAATATGGCTGTGGAAGCAGGAGCAAAGACTGGAATAATTAACCCCGATGAAAAAGCCATAACATATGTTAAGGAGAGAACAAATAAGCCTATCAAGCCACTAAAAAGCGATACAGATGCTGATTATGAGGAAATAATCGATGTTGAGGCTGATAAGCTCGAACCACAGATTGCGTGTCCACATTCTGTGGATAATGTAAGAGCAGTTTCAGAAGTTGAAGGCACACCTATTCATCAAGCATTTATCGGCTCGTGCACAAATGGAAGGATGGAGGACTTAAGATTAGCAGCGAGATTTCTTAAAGGAAAAAGGGTTAAGGAAGGGGTGAGATTAATTATAACTCCAGCTTCACAGGAAGTTTACTTGGAAGCTTTGAAGGAAGACTTGCTAGAAATTTTTGTTGAAGCGGGTGCATGTGTTTGCAACCCGACATGCGGAGCTTGTTTCGGCGGTCATATGGGATTGCTGGCAGATGGAGAAACATGCATAAGTGCTTCAAACAGAAATTTCATTGGAAGAATGGGCAGTAAAAGGGCCCAAATATTTTTAGCTTCTCCCGCCACGGTGGCTGCATCAGCAGTTACGGGAGTTATAACAGATCCGAGAAGGTGTTTATAATGATAATCCGTGGGAAGGCAATTGTCTTAGGTGATAACATTGACACTGACGCAATAATTCCAAGCAAGTATCTAACTACCCTAAAACCTGAAGAATTGGCAAAGCATGCAATGGAAGGTCTAGATCCAGATTTTCCAAATAAGGCTAGTGGAGGAGTAATCCTCATTGCTGGAAAAAACTTCGGATGCGGATCAAGCCGCGAGCATGCCCCACTAGCCCTAAAATATGCTGGAGTAAAATGCATTGTGGCGAAATCTTTCGCCCGTATATTTTACCGAAATGCAATAAACATCGGGTTGCCAACCATAGTATCTTTATCCGCTGCAGAGAATTTAGACGAGGGAGACGAACTTCTCGTAGACCTTGCCAAAGGTGAAATATCAAATTTAACTAAAAATATTAAGTTTCAAGCCTCTAAGCTTCCAGATTTTATTTTAGAAATAATTAAAGATGGAGGGTTAATAGAAAATTTAAGAAGGAGAGTTGAAAAATATGGAAGTCTATAAAATTGCAATAATTCCTGGAGATGGCATAGGGCCAGAGCTGACCTCAGCAACTCTTAAAGTCCTCGAAGCCATTAAGGAAGTTTTCAGCTTGAAAATGGAGTACATTTTCCTCGAAGCTGGAGATTCATGTCTCGAAAAGAAAGGTGTAGCCCTACCTGAAGAAACAGTGAAAGCCATAAAAGAGTCTCACGCCTGTTTAAAGGGACCGGTTGGTGAAACCGCCGCTGACGTTATTGTAAAGCTTCGAATAATGTTCGACCTTTACGCTAACATACGCCCAATAAAGTCTTACAGCGGGGCTTTATGTACAAGGAATGATATAGACCTAGTAATCGTCAGAGAAAACACAGAGGACTTGTATAAAGGCTTTGAGTTTATGCTTGACAATAACGTTGCCGTTGGCTTAAGAGTTATAACAAGAAAAGGATCTGAAAGAATAGCTAGAAAAGCCTTCGAAATGGCACTTGCAAGGAATTGTAAAAGGAAGGTAACAGCAGTCCACAAATCCAACGTCATGAAGATAACCTGTGGCCTATTTGCTGAGACCTGCAGGAAAATCGCTAAGGAGTACCCAAGCATATCTTTTGAAGAGCAATATGTAGATGCCGCCTCAATGAGGCTCATCAAAGAACCTCAAAACTACGACGTAATAGTAACTACAAACGTTTTCGGAGACATCCTTTCAGACGAAGCAGCTCAACTTGTAGGGGGGTTAGGCATGGCTCCTGGTGGAAATATAGGCGATAACTTTGCAATATTTGAGCCTGTACATGGTTCAGCTCCAACCCGGGTAGAAAAGCACAATGCAAATCCATGTTCAATGATTTTAGCATCGAAAATGATGATTGAATGGCTTGGCGAAAAGTATAAAGATGGAAAATGCATAGAGGCCGCAAGATCCATAGATCTTGCAGTTTCAGAAGTTCTCCACAAGGGGTTAACCGTTCCCGACTTCGGCGGATCCCTAACCACATTAGAGATGGGCGAAGCCATCGCCAAGGAAATCAAAGCAGGAATCTGAGGAGTTAAAATTGGATTACATTAGAATTTTTGACACAACTCTTAGAGATGGAGAGCAAACTCCAGGTGTTTCCTTCACCCTTGAAGAGAAAATGGAAATAGCCCTACAGCTTGATAAGCTCGGCGTAGACGTTATCGAAGCGGGCTTCCCCTCAGCTTCTGAAGGCGAATTAAACGCTGTTAAAAAAATAGCTGAAGCAGGCTTAAAAGCGGAAATTTGCGCCTTGGCACGTGCACTAAAAAGTGACATAGATGCAGCTATGAAATGCAATGTAAAATCGATACACGTATTTATCCCGTCATCAGAGGTTCAAATAAAGCATGTGTTAAACAGAACAGCTGAAGAAGTATTAAAGGACACTGAAGAATCTGTAGAATATGTTAAGGCACACGGCTTTCTTTGTGAATTCTCACCTATGGACGCAACGCGCACGCAAATTGACTTCTTAAAGAAAATATGCGCCACTGCGCAGATGGCGGGAGCTGATAGGATAAATATTCCAGACACCGTTGGAATAATGAACCCAACATCCATGAAGAAGCTTATTGAAGATTTAAGCAAGACCTTAACAATACCAATCAGCGTTCACTGCCATAACGACTTTGGGTTGGCCGTGGCAAATTCTCTAGCTGGAGTTGAGGGCGGAGCAACACAGGTTCACGTAACAGTTAACGGCTTGGGTGAAAGAGCAGGAAACGCAGCATTAGAGGAGGTTGCAGCAGCCCTCAAACTATTGTACAAAAAGAAGATAGGAGTTAACATGAAACTTCTTTATAAAACCTCAAAGCTTGTCTCGCAAATAGCTGGGGTAACGCTTCAACCGAACAAGGCCATAGTAGGTGAAAATGCCTTTGCGCACGAATCGGGAATTCACACCAAGGGAGTAGTAAATAGACCGGAAACTTTTGAACCTATAAAGCCTGAACTTGTAGGTAGAAAAAGGAGGCTTGTGGCCGGAAAGCTTGCGGGAAGGCATGGAATTAGAGCTGAACTATCTG
>JBBITX010000002.1:0-49834 GCA_037440545.1 Candidatus Bathyarchaeota archaeon | reverse complement strand
GGACTCGATCCTTCCTCCATATTCGAAGAACAGTATACCGTTCCTAAAGTTAAAGATGAAATCGGGAGAAATTCGTTGGCTTGGGTTAGATTTAAAACGGCAATTGATGGAGGGAAATTGAAAATTAAGGCTCCAGAAAACATTTTTGTGGAAAAGGTCAGGGATGTTGCTATATCCGTTGGAAACCACCTTTCCCTCTCTGAAACAGATATACAAATCCTTGCCTTGGCATTACAACTAAAAACTCAAGGATGCGAAACACTTGTTGCCACAGATGACTATTCCATCCAGAATGTCACAAAACATTTAGGGATTAGTTTTGCGTCACTCGCAACCTTCGGCATACGCCTACCCCTAAAATGGGTAAGATACTGCCCAGCATGCCATAAAAGATACCCTCCGGATTATAAGTCTAGAAAATGCGAAATTTGCGGCACCGATTTGAAGAGAAAGCCTTTAAGAAAAACTCATAAAAGTTAGAGATAATGATACTATTTTAATAGTGGGTTAACCGTTAAATAAAATTATTTTTCCCTTTCAACTTCCTTGATTACATCTTCAATTATTTCTAGTGCAGCGTCAACGAGTTCCCTTGTAACATTAAGCGGCGGGGCTATCCTAACCGTAGAAGTTCCACAGGTAATAACAGCAACTCCACGTTTCCATGACCGTAACATAACCTCACGTGCTTTGTCAGGTGCTGGCGTTTTTTCTTCCTTATCGGCAACTATTTCAAGGCCAATCATCAGGCCTTTTCCCCGCACATCGCCAACTAAATCGTATTCCTCTTTAAACTCTTCTAACCTTTTAATAATGTAAGTACCCTGTCTTGTGGCGTTTTCTAGGAGTTTTTCCTCTTTAATGGCGTCTATAACGGCCATGGCGGCAACACATGAAATTGGGTTACCGCCGAAAGTGCTAGCGTGTGATCCACCAGCCCAGTCCATAATTTTAGCCCTAGCTATGGTTGCCCCTAATGGTAGTCCTGACGCTAAGGCTTTAGCGCTGCAGATAACATCCGGCTCAACATTCCAGTGTTCGATGGCAAACCATTTCCCCGTCCTCCCCATTCCAGACTGCACTTCATCGTCTATTAATAGAATGCCGTATTTTTCCGCAAGCTTTCTCAGCCGTTGAAAGTATTCGGGTGGTGGAACAACATATCCGCCTTCACCTTGAATTGGCTCAAACAGTAGTGAGGCAACATCTTCAGGAGGAGCGTATTTCTCTAGAACATACTCTTCTATAAAGTCTACACACCAGTAGCCGCAATCTGGATAGGTCTGTTTAAAGGCGCAGCGGTAACAGTAAGGATATGGAACATGGATAACTCCAGGCATAAGCGGAAAGAAGTAACGTCTTTGAGTGGGTTTGCTGGCTGTGAAAGATAAAGCTCCAATTGTTCTACCGTGGAAGGCGTTAACAAAGCCTATGAACAGATGTTTCCGCGTATGCCATTTGGCCAGCTTTATTGCGGCCTCAACAGCTTCTGCGCCGCTATTACAAAAGAAAGTTTTCTTTTCGAAACTTCCAGGAGTTATCTCGTTAAGTCTTTCAGCTAAAGACACGACTTCATTGTAGTAAAAGTCGGTGTTTGAGTAATGGAGAAAACGGTCACACTGCCTTTTAATGGCCTCTATAACTTTAGGATGATTATGCCCAACGTTTAGGCAGGCTAGCCCAGAGTTAAAGTCTATGTATTCGTTTCCATCAACATCTCTAACTATACATCCTTCGCCTGATTCAACTACAAGTGGATAGAAACGTACATAAGATGGAGAAATAAGCCTCTCGTCTTTTTTGACGAGCTCCCTCGCCTTTGGTCCAGGAGGAGCTACAATGATTTTTGGGTATTCAGCCATTAATCTCACCTTAACAGAGTAAACGATTAGAAAACAATGTTTTATATAGCTATCTCTAAACCTTAGAATGGAAAGATAAATAAATTTGGAAACTAATGTACCGAAACATTATTGATAAGCTTTTGAATAGATGAAATTCCGGATTTTAAGGCTTAGTCACTGTAATCTCAATAGTTGAAACGTTGGTTTTAATTCCCTCGCCTCTTGCAACTTCATCTGTGCCTATTTTAATGTCCTTAAGTTGCAGATCTTTTACGAATGCGCGTCTTAACAACTCAACAGTGTCAACAGCTCTGCTTATCGCCCGCCCCCTAGCCTTTATAACAACATTTGAGGCCCCTGAATTGAAGAAGGTCAAGCAGGCAATAACATAGTTCATTATGGGTTTTTTTCCAATAAGTACGGTGTTTTCGTTTGCTTGCAATGTCCTTACTGCCTTTTCTTCCTTTAGAGGCTTTTTCAGCCTTTCCTCCGACATATGCTACCTCCTTATTCTCTTATTGTTGACAGCGCGACAGACTATACCTTAATCTTTGGAGGAACTTTTATATTTTTCCATAGGCTTCTCTAGACTTCTGCATCTAATGCTAGTTTTATATTTTGCTTCCAGTTTTCATCCACCCATTTTTGAATCATTTCAACATCGTTCTCTTTCAAATGGCGGAACCTGTCCTGAACAGACAAATATTCTTTCACAGGTTTCCTTTTTGCTTTATCAATGAGTTTATCACATGGGGGTGTAAGCTTAAACCTTCCGTGTTCTATTTCGTAGAGGACCCAGACCCCTGTTTGAACAGCTAACCTTCCAACTTCGACAGTTTTGCTCGGTTCATATCTCCAGCCTATGGGACATGGTGCCAATATATGGATGTACCTTGTACCATGCATTTCTTTGGCCTTTCTAAGCTTATTCACAAAATCAGTGGGGTATGAGGGAGAGGCTGTCGCAATGTAGGGTATACCGTGGGCCGCCATGATAAGCGGCATATTTTTCTTATGTTCTCTTTTTCCTTTAGGCGTTGTAGTTGTCCAAGCACCGTATGGGGTTGCACCGCTCCTTTGAAGGCCAGTATTGCCATAAGCCTCGTTGTCATAACATATATAAATGAAGTCTGTCTCCCGCTCTGCTGCGGCGGACAGCGACTGTAGGCCTATATCCACAGTTCCTCCGTCGCCTGCCCAGCAGACAACAGTTACATTTTCTAGCCCCCTAACCTTTAACGCAGCCACAATGCCTGAAGCTGTGGCGCCTCCAGCTTCGAAAAGCGTGTTTTGTAGAGGAACAGAAACAGATGTGTAGGGGTAAGGACCTTGAATTACTGTTGTGCAGGATGCTGGAACAACTAGGATAATATTGTTCCCAAGAGCCTTGAATAACAAGCGCAGTGCAATGGCTGCTCCACACCCAGCGCATGCAGCGTGACCCTTTAGTAGATATTCATCAGTTGGAAGCTTCTTTATAGACATGAAACTTTCATCTCCCATAGAATTAGCATTTTAAATCAACCCATTCTGTTTCCCTTTCAACCCTTCCTCTTTTCATCCATTTCACAGACTTTCTCGCTATCCCTTCAATTGTTTTATAAGTTACATCTCTCCCGCCCAGACCTGCAATGAAACCAGCCAATAATGGACTGTCTTCAATTTTATAGAGGGATGCTTTAATTTCGGTGGCAAGAAAACCCTCCATTCCGAAGGATATATGACGATCAATTGTAGCAATCAATTGGGCTTGTTCACCGAGTTTCCTCATTTCCTCTGTCGGAAATGGGCGGAAAACCCTTACTCTTGCGCAGCCTATTTTTAAGCCTTCCTTCCTTAGGTTGTCAACGGTTATCTTAGCCTCATTGCCCATGGTTCCCATTGTGCAGAGGATTAAATCTGCGTCCTCACACCGATATTTTTCAACAAGTCCCCCATGCTTAAAACCAAAAAGTCTACAATATTTCTTATCTACTTCAACTATTAACCTCTTAGCATTTTCCATTGCATGCTGTATCATACGCCGAAACTCCATGTACCAATCAGGAGAGACGAGGTTTGCATGGGATATAGGGTTTCTGCAATCAAGAACCCACCCGGAATTGTATGGAGGGAGAAAATCATCTATTTCCCCTTGTTCATGAATTTTTACAGGCATATATGTGTGGGAGAGAATGAAACCCTCGAGGCAAACCATGGCGGGAAGAAAGACTTGAGCGTCTTCGCATATTTTATAAGCCTGTATTATCGTGTCAAAGACCTCCTGGTTATCGGCGCAGTAAAACTGAAGCCAACCAGTATCACGCTGAGAGAGGGAGTCGCTAAAATCCGACCATATGCTCCAAGGCGCACCCATGGCGCGGTTTGCAACAACCATGACTATTGGTAAACGTGCACCCGAGGCCCAATGCAAACCTTCATGCATTAAAGCCAGGCCATGAGAGGATGTTGCGGTAAACGTTCTAACACCTGTCGCTGCTGCGCCGATGCAAGCGGATATGGCGCTGTGCTCGGATTCTACGCAAATGTATTTGGCATTTAGCTGTCCATCTTCAACAAATTCAGCAATTTTTTCCATAATCGTGGTTTGAGGGGTGATGGGATAGGCAGCTACAACCTTCACACTTGCAGCCTTTGCAGCATAGCCGGCTATGTGGTTAGCCGTATCGATTACGATTTTTGCCATTCACTTCTCCTCCCGCTGGATTGATATGGCTTTAGAAGGGCATTCGTTGGCACATATCCCGCATCCCTTGCAGTACTCGTAATCTATTTCTGGAGAGTTGTCATCCCTCCTAGAGATTGCAGCGTCTGGGCAGTAAACCCAACAAAGCAGGCATTTAGTGCATTTTGAGTAGTCAATCACAGGGCGGAAGAATCTCCAAGATCCAGTTTTACCTGTGCTTCCAACAATGGGATAGGATATTGGCGTAAGAGGCAGCGCCTTCTCCTTTCTAGAAGTTCTCATTATTTCACCACCCTTTTGTCAAACGCTTATAGGCAAGTTTGGCTGCGTGGATATTTTTCTCGCTGGCAATTCCCCTCCAAGCTTCTTGTATTGCCGTCAAAACACTGTTTAGGCCAATTTCCTCAGTGGCCCCTGCAAACGCGCCTAAGATTGCAGTATTTACTACAGGCAAGCCAGCTACATATAAGTTTAGCTCTAGGGCTATCTCTGTAGCGTCAACCGTTGCTACTCGCTGACCATTAAATCTAAACTCACCAGGCTTCTTTGGGCTGTTTATTAGAATTATTCCGTCCTTCTTAAGCCCCTGGGTTACATCTATAATGCTGTGAATTTGAGGATCTAAAACTATGACGTATTTTGGATGGTATATTTGGCTATGTATAAGTATTGGACTATCACTTATTCTAACAAAAGCCCTTATGGGAGCACCTCTACGCTCAGCACCGTAAAAGGGGAATGCTTGAACATGTTTTCCTTCAATAAAAGCTGCGTAGGCCAACAATTGTGCAGTAGTGACTACGCCTTGACCACCCCGACCATGAATCCTTACCTCTTTAAGCAAAATCTTTACCCTTCTCATATTGAAGATGCAACTGACGCCTTATTAGTGTTGGCTTAGATAAAGAATAAAAATGACATCAAAAGCGTATATGCAACTGCAAAAATTGGAACAGCAATCCTCTTCGCTTTCTCAACAGCTTTGCTTGGAAGTAAACAAAGCTTTTCAAGAGAAGCTCTTCCGATAACCTTAACATTCTGCACTGTCCCCATCCGATATCCAACTTTTGCGCGCTTTAAATTTGCTAACGCACTCTTAGTTGCTTCATTAACATATCCTATTATTTTTCCATGATCCACAACCTCACCTATTGGGTGATATCCTCTTTTGTTCAAGGTTAACGCGTTCACCGAATGCGTGTCTGTCGTGAAAACTTCGCCTTCTTCTATTCCAATTGACTTTAAAGCTGACAGAATTTTTTCCCGAAGCCCTGAAATCATGTTATTGGCATCTATGACTATGTAGGCGTTTTTCTGACCTCCGACGTCAATCACTACAGAAGTTATACCTCCAGGTCCCATACCGTCCTTAAGGTTAAACTCTTTCGGCTTAATCGTTGCGGCTCCAATTTTAAAAGGAGAAAGCTGCGCGGACGAGGCTCTACTCAAACAAGATGCAGTGACATTTTTTAAAGCCTTAACAGCTGCGTCAGAGCTCAACGTGCCGTTTATGCTGTTATGGGCATTTATGACAATGCAGGAATAAAATCCTTTTTTTTCAGCTTCCAAGCGGATGAAGGAATCCAATTCTTGTGAGAAATCCTCTGTAGTGTTTGGAGCGAGAGAAAGAGAAATTAAGGCTGTTCTCCCAAAGATTTGGCAGCAGGCTGTGGCGATTCCGTTACTAATCTTAATGAAGGGTGTTATTCTTGTTTCTTCAGCTTTAAATTCTGCAAGCCTAACGGTGTAGTCGATTATTTTTTGATTCTGAAATTGAGAAGCTAAATCAAGGTCATGTTCAACTAAGCCTAATGGTACGCAGGAGACACATTTATACTTACCATCCAGAGTGGCTTTCAGCATAGATGGTAGAAGACTGCTTCCAATGTTCTTGAAAGGCCCAGGATGAACCAACGGAATAACTATAAAAGCTTCAGCTTTCCCCATGTAACTATCAAACCGTAAAACTAAAACTTCAATGTCCCTTTCTTGGCCAAACATCTCTAGAAAAGCCTCTAAAGGTTCATTCAAGCCAGCAACCCAATTTAACAGAAAAGCTTTAAAAATAGAAAGCGATGGAACTCCAAAACTTTTCATGCCAACGCTGTTTAATAGGAATGTAAAGGAGTAACTTGAAACAAAACATATACCAATTGCACATAATGAAAAAAGGACAACCCTCCAAACGTTAAAAAAGCTTGACCAAAAAACTGCAAAGGGAATAAGGCAAATAAGTGGCTGAAAAATGAAGGCTGCGCAAAAGCGGCTGAAAGTGGCAGAAGAAGCCGTGTATAGTACTATGAAGCGTAATATCAATGCAGAGGAAAAACCGAGAAGACAAAGCCGTATACTCCATATGGAACCAAAAAAGAATGAGGCAACAACTCCAATAAATGTAAAGAACAGCCATAAAACAATACAAAAGAATGATAAAGCCGTTAACCTCCTCAGGTCACAGATGAGATCCCCCTTTAAAATGGAGGCTCTTAACAAAATATCAGAAAGAAGCGTTAAGAAAAATATGGAAAAACCTAGGAAAAGTCCTTTTAAAATGCCTAAAGAAAAGGCAAAGGTGGAAAGCATACCGCAAATAAGACAGATGACAGCATTAGCCAGAACAATGGCTTTAAATGAGGGGAGTGTGAAAAGCGATGAATAATGCGCTACAGCCATTCCAATGTTCTTATCAAAGCTCTCAGCGACCATTTATGCTTCCCTTAGGCGGTTTTTCTATCAAAGCACATCATACATATTAAAGTGTCGCGTAAAATTCTAGTGAAAACAACTAAATCATATTTTAACACACTTTTAAGTAAATTATAAGTTGCATTTAAAGTGCTAAAAGAGTAACTGTTTTATCCTTAAACCGCTATTTAAAAATTGAAGACCCTATGCCTGAGCAAAATATTCCGCCTACAGTATTCCATATGCTTGAGAGAAACTTAGGTAAAAATGTGAGGGTTATTTTAGATCCAACTTACGGCTTTGAGGGAGCGCTGGCAGCCGTAACAAGGGAACCCCCCGGGATTTGGCTTTCAAACGCCGAGGCTATAGTGCTTAGAGCAACAATAGCACAGCCAATACCCCAGGTTGCAAGCAGAGAGGAAAGAAGCGAAATATTCATCCATCTAAATTCTGTGCAGAGAATAGAAGTTTTACATTCATCTTCAACTTCACGACGCTGAATTAAAGACTAAAAGAAAATTCTCGCTAAAATACATACCACGATTAGCGCTATCGCAGCAATTAGTAAAAACTCAGGTTTGACTTTAACGCCCTCTGTTTCTTCTTCAAAGAACCTAAGGAGACCTGCACTTGCTGCAGGCATTGGAGCAGATTCCCTTTTCTTTTTCTTGCTCATTTTTAATCGCTCGTATTAGAAAAGAGAACTGCTTAATTATTAATGTTACGCGACCATTTTGAAGGTTGCATAATGAGGAGGCATAAGGAAATATAGTTAAAAAACGCATGATTACAAATAGGAAAACTTAAGGCCCAAATTTTCCTATAGAATGTTAAACGGTGAAGTTAAAGAAGCGTATGTGAAAATGCAGATAACAGTATGGACTATTGGGTACAGTAACCGTGATAAAGATGCATTCTTAGAAATTTTAAGCGAGTATGGAATACAAGTGTTAGTGGATGTGCGCAGTTTTCCAACATCAAAAATTGAACATTTTAGAAAGGAACAACTGGAAAGGTTGCTCCAAAGTCACGGAATAGAGTACTTCTGGCTTGGAAAGGAATTAGGAGGCTATAGAAAGGGGGGATATAAAAGGCACATGAGAACCAAACTATTCAAAGATGGAATAAAGAGACTTCTTGACATTGCAGTTAGAAGAAGAACTTGTATAATGTGTATGGAGACAAACCCCAAGTATTGCCATAGAAGGTTTATCGCTGAACATTTAGTTGGGAAAGGCGCTGAAGTCGTTCATATCATTGCTAATGGACAGAGAATCCTAATGTAAATTTGAAAACTTAAAAGATTTAGATTCTAAAAAGCATAATTTTGGTGAACTAGATGCATATTCAGGAGTTTCAATTGCTTATGCATAGGTTATATTTTCATAGAGATTCTCAAAGAGGCGTTAGAAAGACTTTTGCATGGCTTGTAGATGAAGTTGCAGAGTTGGGCGAGGCGCTTGAAGCCCACGACAAAAAGGCCTTAGAAAAAGAGTTTGCAGATGTTATCGCTTGGCTGGCTTCGCTGGCAAATGTCGTTTATGTGGACTTGGAAAAAGCTGCCCTCCAAAAGTATAATAATAAGTGTCCTAAATGCGGACGCATGCCATGTGAATGCCCTTTCTAATCTCATTGAAGCCTCTTCTGTCCTAACCCTGTGACTGCCCAAACAGATGGCTTACGGCTTTTTCTCTGAACTATCCCTCTCGTTTCTAAAAGCTTTAGATGATGCATTACTACAAAGTATGGTAAACCTGTCTCTTTGGCAATCTTTTTTGCTTCCGCGGAGTATTTCTCCAAAATGTTGAGTATCATGCTTCTAGCTTTCAGGCCAAGTTTAACATTACGGAGACCTAAAAGATACGAGTTTGGGTGGAAGCCTTCTCTAGGCATTTTTACCCAATAGAAATCTGTATTTTTGTATAGAAAAGCTTTCACTTAAGCGAAGTCTGTGAGGCTCACCTGTTTAGGCTTTTTTCCCTCGAATAAGGAGTTTATCTCATCTCTCATAAGCTTGATTCTCTGGCTGTAATATTGGGGAAGTCCGTACTTCTTAATGATTTGTTCAGCAGCCTCTAAATATTTTTCTATGCCTCCGCGGTAAACGGTTAGGGTGAGTTCTCCTCCGCATACTGTACACTTGCCTTTAAGAGGTAACCGCCGGAAATTTTTATTGCATAATTTGCATCTGAAGCCTTGCGTTGAAAAAGCCCTTAAATTTCCTGCAATATCGCGTATGAAGTGTCTTGTTAAAACTTTTAATGCTACTTTCTCAGGATCTACAGCTTCAATCTTCTCAGCTAGTGCGAGCTGCTCATGAAGTTTTTCAACCATAGTCCTGAAACGTTTGTATGCGCTTTCCCGATTTCCCATGTTGATGTTTGAAACGGGAGTTGTGAAGTTGAAGCCTTCAAACTGAGCTTCAGTTCCAAGCCTATACTCTACTATTTCTATTAATGGACTAACATCTTTGGCGTCCACTTTCTCCAGTGTTTTCTCATAAAACTCTAGGGGATAGGCATAAGCAACGTCTAAGTCGTGAGCTTGCCTTTGCACTTCCTTCGGGTTAATTATTGGAATCAATAAAAGCGGGGCATCCATAATTCCGCCTATTTGGGAGGGCAAATATTCCCGTGAAAAGTTCAGCAATGTGTCTAGAGCAAGCATCAATGAATCTTCGTCCCCGTCGCAATCCCGCCTTTTGGCTGAATGCCAAATGGGGTGTGCGTAACAAACGTTTAGTGGTGTAAAACCTAAAATTCGCCCTAATATTCCAACAGATGTGTGGGGCGCTAAACCCACAATTAAATGTCCAGCGAGGTCGTCAACCTGTCTAACATTGTAGTAAGGTGGAAGCTCATATACCTTAACTAATAGTTCGTCTATGAAGTTGGCCACGCGGACGAAATATTCTGCGCATTTAGTGGGTATGACAACATCTTGTATCTTTAGCTCACACACTTGATCTGAACGAGTTAGAGGTTCACCGTTAATATCATGAGAGTACCCAAGCTGTGTGAGCTTTTCCACTGGAATACCCAGCTCGCATGGTTTAAAATGTGTTAGAGGAGCATTTGTAGCGTCAAACCTGATCGTCCCATCTTTGTATACGGATAAGTCGTATTTTGCTCGCAAAATCCCCTTTTCAATAATCTCTGGAGTTTTAGTTTCGTTTGTTAATCCTTTCACACCCTTCAAAACTTTGGGCAGTGAAACACCAAGACGGTGACAGGCTTCTTCCAAACAGGACTTGATATTAACAGCTTGTTTTCGGTAGGCAACAGAGGGCACTTTGCAAACTTGACATTCGCCTTCTTTTACTTCTCTTCTGCACCGCGGGCAAATCTTTTCTACAACTGTTTCGGAGCCACATGTTGCACATATAAGGCTTAAAGAGTATGTTCTGCAAAGTGGACATTTTCGATTCACAACATCCACATATATGACTCCCCTCTTTGCAGCTTCAACAATGTCTCTATGCGAACCTCCAGACAAACCAACAGGGAAAAGCACATGCACTAGAGGCTTCATCTCTCTTCTTTTAGCCTTCTCTGGACGCCCCATCCTGGCCCCGATAAAGGTAGGGGCCTTATCACGAACCGTTATTCCAGAAACCCTCTTAATTGTCTCCAATAATGTTTCGCCTGTGGACAGTTCAATGTTGGATTTTCCGTAACCAAGACAATGGGCAAAAGCACATGCATCGTCACCTTCAATAACAATGGCTCCATTCACTACTTTATGGGGAATGCAGATTTTTTCCAAAAGCGTTTTGACATTGTTATTATTTCCGCCAACAATCTTGGAAACAGATTCACCTTCAAAAAGAACTTGCGCTTCAAAAAGCCACTCCATTAAAGCCTTAAACTCGTTTAGAGAGCTTATAGCTGTCCAGAAATAAGTGTAAGCAGGATGCAAGGGAACATTTAGATGCAACGCTAGATCTATGGCTTCTTTGCATGTTGGCTTATTGGAATAAGGATTATTGATAAAATCATGCAACCTCGAGGGGGAAACACCGGAAACAGCGGCTGCCCTTTCAAAATCTCCTTCTAAATCGTTAGTTAATACCTTTTTTAGATCTTCAGCCCACCATTCATCAACATATCCGGAAGGCGCCATAGTTTTACCTTGATATAAAAAATCTCCAAAGCTGACAAGAATATCTCCAAGGAAAAGTATTTTATCAATTTGTTCGTTTACGGTTTCAAAATTATCTAAGGTAACCTTAATGACGGAGCCATCTTTTAACTTTACAATAGGCGGATCAAGTGCATCGACTGGAACGGCGATACCGCCCTTACCTGGAAGTTCCAGTCTTAACTGCGTGCCTGCGGCAACGAATCCCTGCAGCACAAGCATAGTTGCCGGGTGAATTCCTACGGCAGTTAGTCCCGTGTTTCTGGATCTTCCATATCTTAAGCGGAATCCTCCACGTGCTGCTGGAAAGGAGAATATTGGGCGCCCTGCCACTATATCGTCCATAAAGCCTGCAGACTTTTTTTCAGACATTTTTCTTATCTCCTTAAGCCAGTCCCATCCTTGAATCCCAAGTTTTTCGACAATTGCCAAAACCTTGGAGGCACGGCCTACCACCCCATCGTTTACAACGCGTAATGCTCCTCCTCTAACTCTGTTTGTTTCAATGCGTGGGAGGTTACGGAATGAGGAAACTTCAATGGGGTCTGATTCTGTTCCTGTGACCTCCACTGGAAGCCATCTGAGAGCTCTTAAAAGTTCCTCGTCTGAGATGTGATACTGAAATCGGCTTACAGAACGTTCATAAAGCCTAACTTCCTCTATGAAGCGGGCTATTTCATCATCGGTGGGCTTGTACCGGTCAAGGCCTAAAAGTTTTCGAACAAAATCACCAATCACCAAGGTTAAAGCTTGATCGGTACCACCAGCTGAACGAATTGGGCCGGCAAAGTATATGGCAAGGTACTTTGAACGGTCATTGTTGACTTTAATTCTAACTTTTGAAACACCTTGAACTGGAGCAGCCGTCAACCCTTCCGTTAATATAGCCAAAGCAGTGCGTATAGCTTGTTCTGCAGCTTCCTCTGGCTCCAAGTGTCCGAATCTTCCATAAACTATTTCCTCAGCTATTTTGAATGCTAAATCCTCTCTAGGAAGCGTTTTACTAAGTTCTCTAATTCTTTCAGCAACACCTTTTGGTCCCACTAGCCCTTCAACGAGGTCAGCTAAATCCCTTGCAACTTCACATTCTGGTTTAAGCTTTGGATCAAATCCCTTTGCGCGTGATTTTTTGCATATTAAATATAGCTGCTCAAGTTGTCGCTCGAGATCCTTAACATATTTCGTGAAATTCCTGTTCATTCGATTTTCCAATTAACCCCCATATTTTCTATATGCCTATTGTTTATTTTTGTTGTCTATCAAAATGAGACAAAAGGATTAGGCTAATTAGAACCTTCATCGTAGAGTTTCTACAAGAAAATTTTCACATTCTACGGCTTTTTATTCCCTCAACAATCTCTGCAACTTTATCGCTAACTTGCCCATTTTCAATAACGTTTCCAGTCACAATTATGTCTGCCCCTGAAGAAGCGGCAGCCAAGGCTTGTTCCCTAGATTTTATACCCCCTCCAATAATTAACGGTACATCTATGTAGTTTTTGACGTTTCTGATCATTTCTTGAGGGACAGGCTTTTTAGCGCCAGATCCAGCTTCAAGATATATAAACCGCATGCCCAAGTATTGCCCAGCAAGGGCGTGGGCAACGGCAAGTTCAGGTTTATTGTAGGGTATTGGAACTGCTTTTCCGATGATCCCTGCTGCACCACCTTCACCTACTATAATATATCCTAGGGGGATCGGTTCTAGGTTATACCTTTTAACTAATGGGGCTCCTAAGACCTGCGCTCCTATTATAAAGTATGGGTCGACAGAGTTTAAAAGGGACATAAACCAAATTGCGTCAGCGTGGCGGCTTATACTTGTTATATTGTTTGGGAAGAGAATAACAGGAATATCCACAGCGTGTTTAACACCTTTAACCACGGCGTCCAGATGCCTTACTGAAACCAGGGTTGAGCCTCCTATCATTATCGCTGAAGTTCCTCCAACGCTTGCCTTTTCAGCAATAACCGACGCTTGAGACGGCGTCACCTTCTCAGGGTCTATTAGAGTTATGTGAATAGACCCCTCAGCCTTTATTCTCTCAAGAAGGTAGTTTTCAACTAAGCCAACCATGAAGCATTCACTTACTCAAACTCTTAACTTCAGCAGTTGATTTTGCTTTGTCTCCTCTGTAAACTTTGTCAGAGAACATGCAATACACGTCAATCTCGCCGAGGGCTTTTTTAACTTCAAATTCTTCCCGGATTCCGCAGCTGCCGCAGCTTACAACAGCGTTACCCTCTTTGCGATTAATTTCAACGCGAACAGCTGCCTTACCACAAATAGGACACGAGAATATTTTGGGCAAAGTTTTTTTGGGAATACGCACTACTTTCCTTCTTCTACGTCCCATACATCAGTCCTTCATATGCGTGTCAATTTACTCATATCATTATTTATCTTCGCCCTTAAATACTTGCCTAATAACATAAGAAAATAGGATGCCAAATGGAATTAACACCTTCAGTTTTAGATTTAAACTGGGAAGAGGTAAAAACAAAGATAACCCGGTTTATAGGGGATTACATTGAAAAGTCTGGAGCAAAGGGCATAGTTTTAGGATTATCCGGAGGCATAGACAGTTGTACAACAGCAGCCCTTTCAGCCTTAGCCATAGGAGGGAGCAAAGTTTTAGCGTTAATATTGCCTGAAAAAGAAACATACAATAACAAAGACATAGAACACGCTAACCTTGTGGCTGATAAATTCAAGCTTAAAACTGAAAAAATTGATATAACACCTACGCTTGAAACCATCAAGAAAACTTTGCCAATTTTTGATCTGAGAGATAAGGTATGCAATGGCAATTTAAAGGCCAGAACACGTATGATGTACATATACTATTATGCAAACAAATTTGGCTTAATTGTATGCGGATGCTCAGATAAATCTGAAACAATGATAGGTTATTTCACTAAATGGGGTGATGGTGCGGCGGACATATACCCTCTAATGGACTTGTATAAAACGCAAGTCAGAAAACTTGCAATGCACTTAGGAATACCAGACGAAATCGTATGTAAACCTTCATCGCCAGCTCTATGGCCTGGACAGAAGGCTGAAGAGGAAATAGGAATGGAGTACGAACTTTTAGACCTTATCCTCTACGGGCTTGAACATTTCATGAGTCCAGAGGAAATAGCAAGCCAGTTAAATCTAAAAAAGAGGGTTGTAGAACAAATAAAAAGAAAATGCCAGCTTATGGAACATAAGCGTCGAATTTTTTTGACTGTAAAATTACAGTATAGAACAATCGGCTACGACTTTATGCTCCCAACTACTCATAAGCACAGAGGATGAGAAAACTATGAAAAGTAAAATCAAAATAGCTCTGGCACAGATGAGCTGCGTCAAAGGAGACAAAAAATCAAACCTAAAAAATATGGAAGAACGCACAGAAAATGCAAGCCGCGAAGGCGCTGATCTTATAATTTTTCCAGAACTTTCGTTGACAGGATACTATTTAAGAGATGAAATTTACAACCTCGCAGAAGAAGTACCTGGCCCATCAACAAAGGTTGTGGAAAAAGTTGCTAAAAAATTCAGGGTACACATCATTTTCGGGATGCCTGAACTTAGCCGGAAAACTCATGCAACGATTTATAACACTGCAGTGTTTATAGGCCCAAACGGAATTATTGGAAAATACCGCAAAATGCACCTACCTATGCACAGCGTTTTCGAAGAGAAAAGATACTTTAGACCTGGCTATGAAGCTGGAGTGTTCGAAACAGACATAGGGAAAATAGGTTTGATTATATGCTACGATATTTTCTTTCCAGAGGCAAGTAGGCTAATACGACTGAAGGGCGCCAAGTTAATAGTATGTATTTCAGCCTCTCCCACCACTCGCCGAACATTCTTTGAAACACTTACAGCTGCTAGGGCCATAGAGAATGTTTCCTTCATGGCTTATGTGAACCTGGTCGGCATGGAGGATGGACTTCAATTTTGGGGCGGGAGCAGGCTTCTAGGCCCAAATGGTATGATAATCGCAAAAGCAAAATACGACGAAGAAGATCTTGTTATAGGCAACATTGATTATTCTGATATAAGGGCTGTTGAAGCTTCCCTCCCCACATTAAAGGACCTGCGCCCCGAACTTTTTGAGAAGCTAAAAGAGGAGGCTGAAAAACTATAATTATTCTAAGTAAATTGATTTGCTTAAAATCACAGTAAAATCACGTTTCAACTGAACTTTTCTCAAATCTAAAATCTAATGTTAGTTGCGAATATAATGTAGCGTAGAGAGTGATATCACACATCACAGTTATTACCAAATAAAATGAACAAATTCTCGCCTGAAAATAACACTTTTATATACTAATTACAGCGCGTGTTAAGTTTTCACAAAGGAACTCTTTAATAATAGTTTATAGAAGACACCTCTCCAAAAAGGTAAACATGCGTTGAGCAGAAAGGAAAATAGTGTTTATCTTTTATAGAGCTGAATGAAGCCGAAGAACCGGGCCCATTAGGTTTCTAATCTACTTTAAAGCTTAAAAATGTAACAGATATTAAATTCAAATAGATTTATGACTTTAATTTTTGTTTGAAGCACAAATATAGGTTCTTTAAGCTTGAATAAGTTTGGTTAAACCCGATAGTTTTAAAAGCCTGTATACAAAATTGTATTCAATTAAATATACAAATGAGGTAACACATGTGGGCATGAAAGGAAAAGTTCAATTATGGTTAAAAACGTCTTTAGAAGACCCTATAGTAAAAATACTTTTAAAAAACAGTCATTTAACGAAAATTCAGCTTGAAACATTGCTTATAGATGTTTTGGCCGATAATATATGCTCAAAACAGCTTAAAGACGAAGAAAAAGCCAGATTAAGACTGAATAAGGCAAAGATAAGCCGAGGAGCTTTCAACAGGACTTTAAAACAAGCCGAAGGAAACGTTATAAAATCGATTTATACAGTTTTGTTATTAGGATATTTAGGCCTATTTGAACATACGACTTTAGACCCATACGTTGAAGTAGCAAATAAACTCCATGAATACATGGAAGCCCATAAAAACTTTTTCAACATGAAAGATCATATCGGAGAACCGCTAAAGATCTTGAATATGTTACGAGAAGAGCTTCAAGCAAATTTAAAACAGTTGTCGATTAACAAATCGTGACATCACAAGTCACATGTAACACCTAAAAGCAAGAACGTTAACGGCTGGAGTAAAACCAAAGATGGAACTTAAATTAGTTAATTTAACGAAAAGAGCGCATATTTGCCTTCTTTTCATATTTTAACAAATAAAAAATAAAGCATAATGTTTAAATTATTTCTCTAGAAATATGTGATGTGTGATGTGACATGTTTGAAGTCACAGTTCGCCAAAGCAAAGTCAAGAAGGGGCGCTTATGAATGACATCCTACTTTTAATTTCAGGGGCAATATTAGCGATAGCTGCAACCACAGCGTTTGAGTATTATAGGCACCTCGTTAAAGTTAAAAAGGAATATGAGAAGGCGAAGAATGCTTTCAGTGATGTTGCGCTAAGTTTTAGTAGGGAGCTCAAACGTATATCTGAGAAAACTGAGCGCGTTTACTACAATGTTGAGATTGCAGGGCTTAAAGGAAATGAGGCAATAAAAAAGGTGGAGCTTTTTGAAAAAGAGTTACACGATTTAACTGCAAAGATTATGTCGTTGTTAGAAGACTGCAAAAACCTTCATGCCAAACTTGCCGATGTTGAAAAGCGGACAGGTGATATCGTTGCATCACAGGAAACACTAGGTGCAAGAATATCACATATAGAGGAAATGGAACGAGCAAAAAATCTGCCTTCAGCCATAGAAACTGGATTAGATGCAGCTATACCTATAAAGCGAGACAAGGCATTAGCACCATTGACAGAAACAGAATTAACAGTATTAGAAACGCTGGTAAGGGAAGGCCCAAAAACGGCACCTGAAATTAAGGATAAAATTAGACTGAGCAGAGAGCATACAGCTCGATTAATGAAGAAACTCTACGAAGAGGGATATTTGGATAGGGACTCTAATAAGATTCCCTTCAAATATAGTGTGAAGAAGGAAATGGAAAGGCTTTTAAAGAAAACTGAGACAGAAACCGCGTGAAATCGCTTTGGCTAGGTGAGTATAAATTAAGGTATTTGCTGTTTAATGGTTGGATGAGAATAGCTTGCCGTAACTTTATACTTAAGCCTTTTAGAAGTACCTGCCTTTATGAGCATACCTTTACTCACCATTCTAGAAAGGTATGTTGCCACTGTGCTTAGGCTTACAGGCTCTTTAAACTCCTGCTCATATGCAACTTGGATATCTCTAGAGGAAAACCAGAGCATTGGAAAATGTCTGTAAATAATAGCCGAAACCCTGTCGTACTTTGTTTCGCTAAAAGCTGGGGTGCCTCCAGGATTTTGTCTGTCTACGGGCATTCCACCTAACAGCTCTACAAGGTCTAAAATTCTAATAGCCTTTTCGCGTGTAATAAATCCTTCAAAGGCTATGCTATACTTATTTCCTTCACTATCGAAGATTTCGATTCGCATCTTTCTAGCTGGCATTGAAGTAGACTTCCCAGTATCTTCACTTTTTGCACTTCACAAGTTATAGGTATTGTGGTGAAGAGTTATTAATAAAAAACCCTTTTTTACCATTTAAAAAGGAAAAACGGTAAAAATTTTAAGTATTTCAGATCACAATCTTAACTTTTTCCTTAAAAGTAAAATAAGAGGAAAACGCCGTATCCTGCTCTATATTCCAGTAGAACTGAAGGGGTGGCTTTTTCTCTGTTAAGAAACAAGAAGAATTAAACAAATAGGCTTAGACGTGAGAAAAAGATACATCGGAAAATAAATTTCACACGATCTTCGCATTTTGCAAAATTAAATTAATGTTTGTGCCATCCTAATCCCGTAGATGTGTAACCTTTACGAAGAAAAATGTTACAAGTAAGAAGGGAGACACCCCATCATTTCGATTGGAGGGTAAGAAACTAAACTTGAAAAGAAGCCATTAACCTATTGTAGCAAAATTCTTGGTTATATCAAAAAACTTTTACAATAATGCTTTTACTTTCAGAACCCATCTTACCTTTCAGAGTATATTTTTCAAAGAAAAATCAAATCAATTGATTCCATTTCAGAGTTTTCCAGTTGAAACCGAGGGGTGTCTCCATTTCTCCCTACGCAACATTTTTCTTCAATGATTTTTAGGCTTTTTATGTTACTTGTCCAGTTTTCTGTATGGCATGCCTTATTTTAAACGCTCCAGTAACAGCGAAAAAGGAGGAGGATCAAATGGACTATACAAACATACTTGACGAGGTATTTGACAAATGTTTCAGTTCATCAAATATCTTTAAAGATAGGGAAGTTCTCCGCCATGACTATGTACCAGGACGACTGCCACATCGGGAGGAACATATAAGAAGGCTCGGAGAAAGCGTTGCCCCTGTTTTGCATGGGGTAAGGGGCTCAAATGTTTTCATTTATGGAAAAACTGGAACTGGAAAAACAGCTGTAACTAAGCATGTACTTTCTCATTTGGAGTCAAAAGCACAGGTAATTAAGGCACCTGTTCGGTTCTGCTATGTAAACTGCCGTCTAGCTGGGACAGAATACCGCATACTTTCAAGTTTATGTCAGCGTATTCAGATGACTGTTCCATTTACAGGATTATCCTCGGGGGAAGTTTTTGAACGGTTTAAAAGGCGCTTAGACGCTCTGAAGACTATCTTCATTGCGGCCCTAGACGAGGTAGATGCTTTGGTGAAGTCTAGGAGTGACCTTCTACTCTATGAACTTACAAGAATTAATGAAACGCTGGTTCAGAGTAAAGTCTCCATTATTGGAATATCCAACGACTTGAGGTTAAAAGAATTTTTAGATCCTCGGGTTTTAAGCTCTTTAAGCGAAGAAGAAGTTGTCTTCAGGCCATATAATGCTGAAGAGTTGCGCGATATACTTTCGGAGAGGGCTCAGGGGGCTTTTCAGGAAGGAGCCTTGAGTGAGGGAGCCCTTAACCTTTGTGCTGCACTTGCCGCTGCTGAGCATGGAGATGCTAGGCGGGCTCTCGATTTGCTTCGAATGGCTGGCGAAGTTGCAGAGCGAAGGCAGGCAAACATCGTTACAGAGGATCACGTCAGAGAGGCTGAGAAACTTATTGAGCACAACCGTGTTGTTGAAGCCCTGGCCAATCTTACCTTGCACTCAAAACTTGTAATGTTAGGCGTTTTTCATTTGGTTAGGGCTAATGGTTATCGGGCGGTTACAGGTGACATATACGATGTTTACAGTGAGCTTTGCAATGAATTGGGAGTAACTCCTCTGACACAGAGGCGGGTAAGCACTTTAGTTAATGAACTTGATTCGTTAGGTTTGCTTAATGCACAGGTTGTAAGTATGGGGAGGTATGGAAGAACTAAAAAAATCCGTTTAGAGGTGACGCGTACACTTATTAGGGAAGCCTTTGCTAGTGACATTAGGCTTGGAAGACTGATTGATTATGAGCCTAAACGTCTCTCCGACACTTCGCGTGGCAGGAATTGAAGATGGAAGTTTTATAAAGGGGGTTGATAAAAAGGCCCTACTGTCATTAGTTCTTTTTCAAGGTTTGAAGATCGAAGATGTGAAGTTCGCTTGGATAAAAGTTGACGGTTTAGACGCCACTTCTAAGGCAGTTAAGGCTCTGAATAGGTGGGAATTTAATGTGGTTATGCTTGCCGGAGTTTCCTTTGCAGGTTTTAATGTAATTGACCCTGGAGTTCTTAGCGAGAAGCTGGGAAAACCAATAATAGTTGTGTCTCGAACTAGGCCCAAAAATAAGGCTGTTAAATGTGCTCTTAAGAGGCATTTCAAAGATTGGGAAATACGCTGGAAAGTTTTTGAAAAGCTTGGTGCCGTATTTGAAGTGAAAGTGGGTGGCATGCCTCCGATTTTCATTGAAACAATTGGAATTGATGCTGATTCAGCCTCTCAGTTAGTTGGAGCGCTTTCTATACACGGGAGGGTGCCAGAGCCTATACGCGTTGCCCGGATTATTGCTCGGGGATTATCTTAAGCAAACGGCATTAATTGTAAATCTAATGTTTGTAAATTCAATACGGGAACTAAACCTGGTGTTGGCATAAGCCCAAGTCTCCGCATATACTCAGTTTGCTCTTGCCAACAACCCGAATTAACGATTACAACCCCTCTATAGCTGGAGTAGCCCAAAGTATGTATATGGCCAGCGTGGAAAACATCTGGAACACGCTCTATAACTAAAAAGTCTTTATTTTCAGGTGATATCGGAGTTTTTCCGCCATAAGTTGGTGCCAGATGACGCCCTTGCAAAAAGAGTGTCATAGCCTTCTCTGGCTGTGTATATTCCAAACCAGGAACTGTTGAGATAACGTCGTCAAGGCTTCTTCCATGATACATGAGGACCTCAACTTTGTGTAGGCTTAAATAACATGGGTTGCCTAATGAGTGGATCTTCCTAGTTTCCTGCATAGGTTCAAGGTACTCTTCCGATATTGCCGGCTGTGGCAGGGCCTTTCGCGGGGCGTCATGATTTCCTGGGATGACTATTACTTCGATATAATCCGGAATCTGCTCGATTAACTTTGCCGCCAGCCTATATTGTCCATATACGTCTTTTACTGCTAACTCTTTGACTTGATTGGGGTACACGCCTATTCCGTCTACAATGTCTCCAGCTATTAGAACATATTTCACGTGGCTGGCAATTTTCTTCATTTCTTCATTTCCATATTTCCCATTTAGCCAGGAAATAAAGCGTTCAAAGGCTTTTTTCTGGAATTTTACACTGCCCATATGCATGTCAGAAGTTAGAACGGCGTATATTGGAACTGGAGCCTTGTTTTGAGTCTTCTGGGGGATGTCTGGCAGCATTATATCTTCAGCGATTAATAGGTTTCCCCTAGCCTTCGTAACGCTTATGCATATTACTTGGTCTAGCAGAAGCATTCTAGCCTTTTTTATTGTTTCTTGGGAGGCGTTATTTGGAACAAGCACAGTTGCGTTGGCATATAAATCCTCAACTGTTAAAAAGATTCTTTGGTTATTTTCCCTTTTCTCTGTAATCATTCCTATTATTTTCAACTTTGTTCCCGGCGGAGCCTTTAAGGCATCTATAATTGAAGCTGCGCTTTGTGCATCTATTCGTTGTCGTAAAAGCTTTTCAATCCGCTTAAACCTATCTCTGAAGTATTCAAGATAATCCCCTAATGTTCCAGCTGAACTTAATTTGCCTCCTGGGTTCTCAATTACATTTATATTCGCTTCAACCCCCTTTGCATAGGGACGAAAAAGTTTTTTACCTTCAAGTAATCGTGTCTTCAGCGTCTCTTGCCCCTGAAGCTGCAGATTCGGATATGCTGAAGTAAGCTCCACATTTTTTGTCTGGCCGGCAATGTCCTCAATTTGCTCTGATTTTTTAATAATTTCTTCTAGAAATTCCCTTTCGATAAAAATAGGCTTATTTTCCAAGGCGTCTATTTTTTCTATAGCCTTATTCATAACTTCGACGGGATCCTCCATTGAAGCGAGTTTGCTTAAAAATTCGAAGGCCTCTTTGTTAAGCTGATAACCCGCACTAATGGTTATTTCCACAGCTTTTTGTAGCTTCTCCACGCTGCTCATAGCTTTAAGCATCTCCAATTCTGCTTTTTTGGGATAACTACTAAGCCTTCTTCTTCGTCCCCTAAAGTTTCAGTCATGCCCTTTATATGTAAGTGTGCGGTTAGGGCGGCGGTTACAGCGTCAATTTCATGCACTGTTAAGTTTCGCTCCTTTAGGCTTCCTTCTAATCCTATCTCCTCTAAGGTTTTTTGTACATCTTTCAAATTTTTCCGTGGCATATCTAAAGCCTTTCTAGTTGAAGCTGGATGTACTTCTATTGTTTTTAAGCCCTTTTCAGTTATTAACTTGTTTAAGTTAGTTGCACGCAGAGTTAAGGCTTTCATCCCTGGTATGGCTGGTGGGAAAACCCGATATCCCCTTTTAATTAATTCTCTGTCTGCTTTTCGCAGAAGTCCCTCTTTTGGGGGTTTAAGGGGGGCGTCGATTGCTACAATTTTTGGCTTAATGGATAATACATTCTCCAAAATTTCTTTGTCTGTGTGAATTAGAGAGGCATAAACTCTTTTACCTGTTAAAGCAGCTAGCCCCGTTGGGTTTTCCTCTTTTCCTGCCAGGTCTAAACCGATTATAGTATTGCCTTGCAATATTAACACTTAGACTAAGTTTATAAATTATGCTTGTTTAAATCTATCAACAGCGTATATTAAAGCCTTAATGGCGGTTTATATGGGCGATGTTCGTAGGGTTCAGCAAACTTCAGGCGGTTCATTTTTCATTTGTCTACCCAAAGAATGGGCTGAACGCCGTGGATTAAAACGCGGTTCAATAGTTGCAATAAGTGAGACGAGAGACGGCAAACTCCTTATAGACCTTGAACAAGGCGCTCCTCATCCCCCAAACACTGTCGTTTTGAAACCTGGGCCTTATTTAGGAAGAGAAATTATAGGGAAATACCTGCTGGGCTTCGACATTATACGCGTCGAAGGTGAAAATCACATAAGCCTTGAAATGCGAGAAAGTGTTAAAAAAACTGCAAGACGCTTAGTAGGTCTTGAAATTGTCGAGGAAAACTATTCAAAAATTGTTTTGCAATGTCTGCTAGAGCCTTCCGGTTTTCCACCTGAGAAGATCATGCGACGCGAGTATAATATCGTCGCAGGCATGCACCGGGATGTTTTTAATGCTTTAATAGGAGCGGATGCCCACTTAGCTAAAAGCGTCATTGCAAGAGACGAGGAGGTAAACAGACTCTATTTTCTACTAGTGAGGATCTTACGGACCATAGTCCAAAACCCAAGTTTGACAGAAAGATTAGGGATAAAACCCATTGAATGCTTAGATTATCGTTTAGCAGGAAGCCTTGTTGAATCCATAGGTGATGAATGTGTACGGGCAGCCCTTAAGGTCGGCGAATTAAAAGGTGCAAAACTAACAGAGGACTTGAAAAAGCTACTAATAGAATTTCACAATACATGCTATGAAGCGCATGAAAACGCTCTAAAAGCCTTCTTCACGGACGATGCCGGTCTAGCTGAAGATGTTAGAGGCATGCGTGAAAAAATCGAAACCACACTAAACGCTATTGAAGACAAGGCTAAAGGACAAAACCCAAACATAATGCCATACTTTTTGGCAGCTATTTCAAGAATCCAGCAAATTTACGAGCATAGCATTGACATTGCAGATCTAGTTATGCCTAAAAAATGAAAATTTTAATCATAAGAGTTCTTACAAAAAATATAGGCTAACTACAGGACGCATTTGAAACATTCCGAGAATTATTCGCTTTAGCGCAATTTCTTGCAGTGCAAAAACACTTTTAGGTGAAGAAACAATCCATTTTCATTAGCCGGGGTGGCGGAGTGGTTATCGCGCTGGCCTCGAGATCATAAATACAAATAATGTGGGCTGGAAAGCCAGTGGGCCTTTGGCTCGCAGGGGTTCGAGTCCCCTCCCCGGCGCCACGATTTTCAAAAGTAAAACCCGCACCTACAAACATTAGTCTACTGAAAACGGTGAATATTACTGGCGCGTCTAGTAACGTACAGCTGTATAGCTTTTATTCATTTTGTGTGTTTCAATCCAAAAAGTATATAAGTGAAAATTAGTTTTCGCTGATTTCTAAAATGGCGTGGTAATATGGCTCAAAGTGTAGAATCTTATAAAGAATTCTTTGAAAGCAACGTTGTTCCACCAGCTTGGAAAGACAAAGTGTGGGATAAAAGCGATTTCAAAAAGTTTTACGAGGACACTGTAAAGGATAGGCAAGCTATTGAAGCATGGTGGAGTCGGTGGGCAAAGGAGCTTTTCTGGTTCAAAACGTGGAATAAGGTGTTGGATGACACTAGACCACCTTTCTATAAATGGTTTGTCGGTGGAGAAGTTAACTTGGCCTATCTAGCCACGGATTGGCAGATTGAGCGGGGAAAGAAGAATAAAATTGCTTTAATATGGGAAGGCGAGCCGTGGGATGAAAAATTAAAGCAGCCTAAAGAAGTTAAAAAATTCACATATTACGATTTATTCAGAGAGTCAAACGTCATCAGTTATGCTTTGAAAGAGAAGTTAAAAGTTCGAAAGGGTGAAATTTTAACTTTTTATTTGCCTATGATTCCTGAACTTCCATTATACATGCTTGCAGTCCAAAGGTTAGGTGCAGAGCACAGCGTAGTTTTCAGCGGATTCAGCGCTGAAGCCTTGGCGAGTAGAATTTTAGATAGCGGTTCGAGGATAATAATCACCTCGGACGGGCTCAACAGGAGAGGTAAAATATTAGACTTAAAATCCATAGTTGACGAAGCAGTGAAAATATGTGAGAAAGAAGGCCATAAAGTAGAAAAAATTGTGGTTGTGAGAAGAACTTGGAATACAATAAATTGGAACGAGGAAAAAGACGTCTGGCATTATGACTTGATCGCGGATGTTCCTCCAAATGTCTATGTACCAGTTGAAAGGCAGAGAGAAGAAGACGCAGCCTTCATCCTTTACACGTCAGGCACAACTGGAACTCCAAAGGCAGTTCAACATTCTGTAGCAGGCTACGCCGTTGGCTTGTACGCCACCATGAAAATGCTCTTTGATGCCCGTGACGACGACATCTTCTGGTGTACGGCAGACGTCGGTTGGATAACAGGCCACTCGTATGTTGTGTATGGGCCGCTCATAACAGGCGTAACAACAGTGATCTACGAAGGATCTCCTGATTATCCCGAACCTGACAGATGGTGGGGGATAATAGAAAGGTACGGGGTAACCTTATTCTACACGGCGCCGACAGCCATTAGAATGCTTATGAAGTTTCCAGACGAACACGTCAAAAAACATGATATGTCAACCTTGCGAGTTGTTCACACGGTGGGTGAGCCTATAAACCCCGAAGCATTCTTATGGTATTTCAAGAACCTGGGAAGAGAGAATGTTGTGGCTTCAAGTGCTTGGTGGATGACAGAGACAGGACACATAATAACTGGACACTTTCCAGGTCTTGGAAGGATATTTCCCCTTAAGCCAGGGACAAATGGTTACCCTATACCCGGTGTCAGTGTGGATGTTGTTGATGACGATGGAAATCCATGTCAGCCAGGAGTCAGAGGCTACTTTGTCATAACCTCGCCTTGGCCAGGGATGCTTGAAACATTGTATAAAAACCCGCAAAGATACATCGACGCGTACTGGTCAAGGTTCAAAGGTAAAATGTACTTTTACACAGGCGATTTCGCCGTTAAAGACCAGGATGGTTATATATGGGTTTTGGGTAGGGCTGATGACGTCATCAAAGTTGCGGGCCACAGAATAGGGACAGCTGAAGTTGAGTCAGCCCTCGCAAGACATCCAGCCGTAGCTGAGGCAGCATGCATCGGAAAAAGCGATCCTGTTAAAGGGCAAGTGCCAGTTATCTTCACAGTTCTCAAGAAAGGTTTCTCAGCAAGTCCAGAATTCGAAAACGAACTTAAAAAATACCTAAGAACAACTATTGGACCCATAGTTGCCTCAGATGCCATAATAGCCTTCGTTGAATCAGTCCCCAAGACTAGAAGCGGCAAGATTATGAGAAGACTATTGAGGGCAGTTGTAGAAGGAGTAACTCCGGGAGACATTACAACACTTGAAGACGGAGTGGCCATTGAAGAAGCGAAAAAAGCCTATGAAACCATCAAAACAGCCATTGAATCCAAATAACCCTATTTACGGGTAAACCCTATTTATTGTTCTCGGGAATGGCACTGTCTCACGTATATGCTTTAGTTTACATATCCACATGACTGTTCGTTCTATTCCCAGTCCGAATCCAGAATGAGGCACGGAACCGTACCTTCTCAAATCCAGGTACCATTCGTAAGCCTTCTTAGTTAAGCCGAACTCCTCTATCCGCTGTTCCAAGAGCTTTAAATCATGTATCCTCTGGCTTCCGCCAATTATTTCGCCGTATCCTTCTGAGGCCATTAGATCGGCGCATAGAACAACTTTCGGGTTTTCAGGGTCTGGCTGCATATAGAAGGCTTTAGCCTTAGCTGGATATCTGTGGACGAAAACAGGCTTTTCATACTGCAATGAAATAAACCTTTCATGAGGCGCTCCAAGATCTTCACCCCATTCTATTTGGAATCCGGCATTCTGCAGCATATCCACAGCCTCTGTATAGCTAACCCTTTCGAAGGGTGGCGTAACTTTATGCAGGGGCTTCAGGTCTCTTTTTAATGTTTGAAGCTCCCTACGCCTTTTTTCAAGCACCCTGCTGACGATGTATGTTACCATTTCCTCTTGAAGTTTCAAGTTCTCTTCAAAATCGCAGAAAGCCATTTCAGGCTCAACCATCCAGAACTCCGTCAGATGCCTCGGAGTTTTAGACTTCTCAGCCCTAAATGTAGGTCCAAAACAGTAAACTTTGCCGAAGGCAGCTATCATTGCCTCCGCGTAAAGTTGACCACTTTGGGTTAAATAGGCTTTTTCTCCAAAATATGGCACTTCAAATAGCGTTGTAGTTCCCTCAACAGCCGAAGGCGTAAAGATCGGGGCGTCTGTTAGGACAAAGCCTTTGCCATCGAGGAAGTCCCTACAAGCCTTTATAACTTCTGCTCTAATCCGTAGTATTGCCATCTGCTTTGGGCTTCTTATCCAAAGCTGCCTATAGTTCATAAGAAAATCGATGCCATGTTCTTTTTTTGCTAAGGGATAATCCCTTTCCGCCAAATGGACTATTTTCAAATCATTAACCCTTATTTCGTAGCCTCCCGGAGCCCTCTTATCCTCTTTAACCAAACCTCTAATTATGATAGAGGACTCTTGAGTAAGCTCTTCTGCATTTTTAAAGACCTCTTCACTCACTTCGTCTTTGTGAATTGTAGCTTGAATAACCCCTGTTCCATCCCTTACGATTATGAATTGCACTCCGCCGCTTGAGCGCTTTGTAACAAGCCAGCCTTTTATCTCCACTTCACTTTCTGTAAGCTTTCCATCTAAAATGTAGCTAATACTCACCGGCAGAGCCTCCTTCAAAATCTTCAGAATCAGACCTAAAATATTTGTTGAGAACTTTAAGAGATTTAAGTGTGGTTAAAGTGCCCACCTTGCACTTTTAATCCCACATATCAAACGCTTCTCTTTTTTTAAATCTTTTGTCTCCAGCCTCTAAGATGCGGCTAATAATCTTTAAAATCCTTAAGTTTTAGTGATCTATTTCAGTGTACTGCCAACTATAAATGCGATAAGACCTATAAAAAACCACAATAAAACATGTCTTTTCACTTTTCTCGCGTTTTCGCGTGAATAATCTTTTAAAACCAGTATTGAATCGGCAACAAGGCCTATGTCCGTTATCGCCACTAAAGGAACAAACCAGAATGAAACTAAATGTAAAAGTGGTGGCAGCGGAGTTAACATCACTGCAAGCATATTAAAAAAGGCTGCAGACACTGCTGCTTTCTTTTCTCCATAGCGAACAGCCAAAGTCTTCACGTTCCGCGCCTTATCTCCCGGCACATCCGCTATCCCTTTGGTTATTTCCCTACTTGTATTTGAAAGAAAAACCATTGCTGCAAAAATAAAAACACTCGTCCTTAACTCGTTTGTTACTGCAAGGCTTCCATAAATAAACGGAGCTGAAACGCACGCACTAACAAGAAAATTGCCTGGGAGTCCAGTGCGCTTTCCTACACTTACATAAGTTACAGAAATGGCCCAGAAAAGCACAGCAGTTGTAAAGCACAAAATACTTGCTGTGCTCGTTAAAAAGGCAGCTATTAACCCTGCTACTGTAAGCAAAAATGCAAAGGTTAATGCTTCTTTAGGCTTTATTAAACCGCTAGGAATAGGTCTTTCAGGTTCATTAACGGCGTCTATCTCTCTGTCATAGTAATCGTTTACAACCATGGAAGCAGCTGTAAGGAAAAATCCAGTTAAAAATCCATAGGCTAAATTTAACCTGAAAATCATTAACGACTCCGAGTTTGCAAGGGCTGCGCCAACTATAACTGCAAATCCCATCATTAAACAGTTTACCGGACGCATTATCCGCATATATCCTAAAAACTTCCTCATCGTGCCCAAGCCTTGGAAGTACATAGGTTCATTTTCAGTTATAAAATTCGCGCATAGACAAGCCCTACAAGCATATAATAATTTTTGAATTGATTGGGCGCTTCTATCACGGCAGGCAGTGAACGAGGAGGCTAAAGGCTGAAAATCCAGTGTGCGAGAAACATGCAATAGGTTTCTGGAAAATGCTTTTAGGCGTTTGACTTTATGTTTCAGGCTTTAAACCACTTAAAAATCATGTATCTTACCCTGTTTCTTTCTAAATCTGGAACCGCGATTATGAACCTTTTTCGCACAGTTGTGGCAAGTCTACCAGCCTTTACGATGTCTGTGGCTGTAATTTGCGACGATGCTTTTTTAACTGAGACCATGTAGGGGGCATGTTCTATTCCAGGTCCATGCTTATAAACTGCGAAGTCGCATCCGAATTTTATTCCAGGTGTTACTATTAAGCCGCTTTCTCTCAAGTCTCGGTAGACAGCATATTTCTCTTCAAATTCTTCATATAGGCTTTTGGCTTTTTCCCGCAGCTTTTTTAGGCTTACTTTGTGTTTCTCTTGCTTTTCGTATACTGTTATTATCCCCTTTTCAGCTAGGTATAGTCCTTCCATTAAGTCAAGGATTAAGGGAACTGTAAATTCTGGGATTTTCGGCTTTGGTATGCCTAGTGGTTTGCCATAAAATCCCATCTTATAAAGCTCAGAGCCTTCTTCTGTGTTCCAGACGACTAAGAAGTTTTCGATGAACTCTACACGGATTTTCCTGCGCATTTTTTCTCCTTTCTACATTATGAATGTTAGAACTCTCGCGGCGTCTGCAGCATCTTCAGCTTTGTCCGCTGTGTCCTCGAGAAGCTGCAGTATATCCCTCAGAAGTATTAGTGCTGGAAGCTCAAGCTTGACGTTTAGTATTTTAATCTGCAGCGTTCTATACAATTCGTCGACTGAGCGTTCCGCTATTTCCACTTCACCTGCCTTTTCCATAGCCTTTGAGGAGCTGTAAGATAAAACCATCATCGTTTCTCTCAGCTTAACAACAGTTTCTAAAGTTGCCTCTGCTAGCTTCAGAAGATCTTTTTTAATGTCTAGTGGCACGTTCCAATCATGTTCCATTATTTCTAGAAGGCGGAAGGCAAGTCCCTCGGAGAAGTCTGCAATTTCGCTTGAAAGGTCTGTGAACCTTAAAAAGTCTTCTCTACTTAGTAGTACTGCCCCTATCTGAGCAAGCTCCTGTGAAACCAACCTTTTAGCATTTTCAGCCTCTTCTTCTCCGACTCTGATTTCATGATAGATCTGCCTAGCTTTTGCCTTTTCATTTTTAACGAAGCATTCAATCATTTGTGGAACCTTACGAGCAACTTCTAACACTTTTCTTAAGTGTTCTTGACATGAGCTTAACGCTCTGCGCTTAGCACGTTCTTCGGTTTCTGCTGGAAGCACCAACTCTCTTCACCGCCGCAAAACAGGCCCAGTTTTCTAGACATAATAGATGGGAAGTGTTAAAAAAGATAACGAAAGCTGCCGCTAAATTGGTGTACCTAAATCGTCAAAGTTAATTTTCTTGCGGAAATATTTATGTAGGAGATCCGGCAGGCTGCCAATGCTTTGTCTCACTTGTTTCCAAGTATCTCGGTCGCGAACAGTTACTGTTTCATTTTTTAGGGTTTCATAATCAACTGTTATCCCTAAAGGTATGCCTGCTTCATCCGCTCTTGCGTATCGCCTTCCAATAGATCCAGCTTCATCATACTCCGCTGTAAAACCTTCATCTACAATAGTCTTATACACTTGCAGCGCCTTTTCGGGCAAGCCATCCTTGCTTACAAGCGGGTAAACGCCGACTTGAACAGGGGCTATATCTCTCGGAAAGCTAAGTATAACCCTCTCGTCTTTCTCGCGGTATGCATGTTCAAGCGTAACATAAACAAGCCTGTCGGACCCGAAACTTGGCTCAACAACATGAGGTATAAAGTGCTTTCCTCTCTCTTGAACTGTGACGTTTGTTATGTTCACATGCTCTGGCATAATCCTATGCTCGCCTAGCATGTAATATCCCTTCTCTCTTAACGATGCCTCCACCATCTCCGGATCTGCTTGTGAAAGCATTGCAGCTATTTTCTGCGCGTCTCCTTTAAAAGCTGGTCCGAGACTCGACATAATTGGCATTACACATTTCTTCATTTTCTCAACTGGTTTTTCATACTCTTTAAACACTTGCATGTCTACACCGCTGAATTTCATGTGCTGACTTAGATCGTAGTCTGTTCTATATGCATGACCTGAAACTTCAACCCATCCCCAACGGTCAACATAAACTTCTTGGTCAAAGCTCTGAGCGGAGTAGTGGGCGCGCTCCCATGGAAGCTTCTCAATAAACCTTTGTTTTTCAGCTGGAACACCTAACTCAAGTAAAAGTTTTTTGGCTAAAGCCATAAATACAGCTTGCCAATCGGCTTTAATGATTTCTTTCTCCACAGCTTCTTTAACTGTAAATTCAACTGCTTCTTCTGAACCCTTCAGCCTTTTTTCCGCTAGAACAAGCCTTAACTTTTCATCTTCAAGCTCTTTCAAAATGAAACAATTAGGGTTTTCAGGGTCAAAGAAAAATTCAATGTCTATAATAGTGAATTCTCTCAGCCTGATTAAGCTTTGCCTCGGCGAAATTTCATTTCTTAAGGCGTGCCCTATCTGCATCGCTCCAAAGGGGAGTTTTTCTCTGGCTGATTCATAGAGCCGCCTAAACTCCACAAATATGCCTTGCGCAGCCTCAGGTCTTCCATAGCCAACAGCCTTTGAATATGGACCAATGGTTGTCTTAAACATGGTTAAAAAATACTTTGGAGGGCCAAATTTTCCACCACAATCCGGACATTTTATTTCCTTTTCTTCCAAGAACTTTCTTAAATCCTTCAAGCCCATCTTTTCAGCTTCAGATGAGCTTATTTTTGCCATTTCTTGGAGCAAGTGATCCGCTCTAAATCTTCTTCTACAATTTAAGCATTCCACCATGGGCTCTCTGAAGTTTTCAACATGGCCTGACGCTTCAAAAACCTTGCTCGGAGCTATTATCGGCCCTTCAATCTCGAATATTCCAAGCTTGTTAACGAAGAATTCTCTAACCTTATTTTCAATTCTCTGTTTAAGCTTTGCTCCCAAGTAACCATATGTTATAAAACCGCTAGTGCCTCCATATATCTCATAAGATTGCCAGAAGAAACCTCTTCGACGAGCCAGTTCGCTGATAATTTCGAATTTGTCGCGCGATTTTTGTTGGCTGCTCAATTTTTCCCCTCTTTCAAGATTAAATTGTTGAGAACTTTAAGGCTTCCTCCGTAATAAATTTTCAAGGTTGACTGCCCTGCACTCTGAAATTTGAAGCCAAAACTCATGTTTCTTTTATCGTGGCTAAACTTTTAGTGTAATAGGATGGTCGAATGGGTTTAAAGCATCGGAACATGCATATATTTGAAGCGTTGAAAAGGACCTTTTATGCTGCGAAGGTTTATGCTGCGAAATTTTTGCTTTAACAAGTTATAGTTGACATAGAACTTAATAAGCTGGGCTTGTAATTAAAAAGAGAAAAGTGGTGTGGTAAGCTTGCCTAAGATAAAAGTAGCCATAGTTGGCGTAGGTAATTGTGCCTCCGCTTTTGTTCAAGGGCTTCGATATTATAGCAGCTTTGAAAGTGAGAAAGAATCTATTGGGCTTCGCCACTTATTTTTAGGGGGTTTTCATCCAAGAGACATCCAGATCGTAGCCGCATTTGACATCGATGAGCGAAAAGTCGGTAAAGATTTGTCTGAGGCCATTTTTGCGCAACCTAATGTAGCCCCAAAAATGGTAGATGTGCCTTTGTCATCTGTAACTGTTCTGAAAGGTCCAGTTTTAGATGGGATCGGTCAATACACTGGGAATGTAGTGCGATTGAGCAGTATGCCTGAAGTTGACGTTGCAGAAGTTTTGCGCGATTTTGAGGCTGAAATTGTTCTTAACCTTTTACCGAGCGGAGCCGTTAGAGCCGCTGAATGGTATGCAGTTGAATCTTTAAAAGCAGGATGCGCCTTCGTTAATGCTTCGCCTACTTTTTTGGCAAGCAGCTCCGCTTGGGCTGAGAAATTCGAAAAGGCAGGGCTTCCCCTCGTGGGTGATGACTTAATAGATCAGGTTGGGGCAACTACGCTGCATAAGGCGCTACTTCAGCTTCTCTCCAATCGAGGGGTACGTATTACTGAAACTTACCAGCTTGATGTCGGTGGGGGCACTGAGTCATTGGATACGCTGGAGCGAACCCGAGATGTGAAGAGGACAGTTAAAACAATTTCTGTTAAGGCAGCTCTTCCATACGAAACTGATGTTGTTGCTGGATCTACGGATTATGTGGATTTCCTTCAGAATAGGCGCGACAGCTTTTTTTGGATAAAAGGTTTTTACTTCTGTAATACGCCTTTGCAGATAGATATGCGACTTTCAACGGTAGACGCTCCGAACGCTGGCTCTGTTCTTTTAGATGTCATACGAGCTGTTAAGATTTGCTTAAACCGAAAACTTAAAGGAGCTATTTTGCCTATATGCGCTTACGCCTTTAAACATCCTCCCAGTTTCGTATCTCTTCAAACAGCTGAGAAAATGTTCGAGGAATTTATATCTCAGTACAGCTGACATCAAACCCTACTTTTTTGTTGCATATCTTGCAGCTGCTTCATTAGTTTCTCAACTAAGCCAGCCTTAGCCAATCTGCTTTTCAGAAAATTTATTGATTCCACAGGGGTAGGATCTATCTTCCTCAATAAAGCAAGGTAGATGCTGGTAAAGTCTCCTATTGTTATTGTTGAAAGCATTTTTGCTAGTTTCCCCTTGCCTGAGCTCCACACCTCTAAGACTTTAACCTTTTTTTCATTAAGTATCTCTTGAGTAGCCTCGATTCTGTGGCGAATTTCAACGGGCTCATCTGCGTCTCGAATAAATATAACTGAAAAGCACACTGCAAGTTTTTCAGGTGATTCCCAGCCTACAACTTCGTTGTGGTTTAGTTCAGGCAAAACCTCCCATTTCGAGGGGATCTTACTGTTTTCGTTAAACTGCTGTTTAAATCGCTGAGCAACTGAACGGTAAAATCCAAACCCGTAAACAACAGGGACTGTGCCATTAATTTCTGAGGCTAACCTTTTAGAAAAATTTTCACATAGCGGCTTATAAGGCGAATTTTCAGCCGCAACTTTTCTAACAACCTCTACGGCTTCAGAAATCTCCTCTTTCACGTTTGAAATTATCCCTAATTTTTCTAAAATCACTAGAATCGGAATAGAAAGATATGGAAAGGCAGCGCGCGGAGGCATTTCTCCTGGGACTTTTACATGTGGTATATTCATTTTCCTTGCTAAATGTAATAGAGAACCGCCAGAGCTTATACAAACAATCATGCATCTCCTTCTAACTGCTTCAACCAGAGCGCTTAAAGTTTCTTCGGTGTTTCCGGAATAGCTCACAATAAAAATTAACGAGTTTTTGTTTATGTATGCTGGAAGGGAATATTCCCTGCATACTTCTACGGGGATTTTTTGCCTATCCCACATCCAATCTTTCAGCTGTTCTCCGCCAATTGCTGAGCCGCCCATACCTGCTACGGCAACTATTTTTGGCATAGGGTATTTAACGGTAAATTTCTCGGCAATTTCAGCGGCTTTCTTATAATGGTCTGCAACGCTGGTGCAAAATGACAACATATTACTTTTGTCTATTTTCTCTATTTCCTCCATATTGTCTAAAAACTCTTTATCAGCCAACAACGTGCATCCTCTAACATTCTGTCTATCTTTAATCTTTTTAGCTTTTAAGTATGGAAATGAAAAATGTTACATGTTTGTATATCTTAGATAAGCGTATAATATTGGTGTGCGCGTGGGAGTTTGTGCAGAAAGAAGGTTTCAATAGCTATACCTGCCTCAGTTGTTTCTGACACACCGCATTTACGTGAGAAAACCGTAAAAGTTGGTTTGGTAGGTCGGGCGGCGGCCATTTTTGGCGTTGAAGAAATAATAATTTATAAGGACGCACCGAAGGAAAATCAAAAAGCAGACATGGATTTGGTTGCTCTGCTGCTTAATTATGTGGAAACGCCTCAGTACCTCCGTAAAAGGCTTTTTAAAATCAGACCGGAGTTGCGTTACGCAGGTGTGCTTCCGCCACTTCGAACGCCGCATCATCCCTTAAAGAAAAGGACAGAGGATTTAAAGGTGGGCGAATATCGTGAGGGGGTTGTTTTTTCCAGTTCAAGGGGAGGAGTTTTAGTTGACATTGGCGTTGGAAAGCCAGCTTTAATATCAGGTTTGCATCTTCCCATTGGAAGAAGAGTAACTGTGAAGGTTATAGAAGTTGGTAAGCAGGTTTTGGCGGAGTTATCTGATAGACAAGAAGTTCCCCTTTATTGGGGTTATAGCGTGACTGAATGGGAAGGGTCCTTAGGAGAACTTGTCAGTAGTAGAAGTTTTGATTTGAAAATTGCAACTTCCAGGTATGGCGTTATGTTTCCGGACATTATTGAAGAACTAGCCCAAGCAGTTAGTCGTGCAAAAACAGTTCTAATGGCTTTTGGAGCTCCATCAAAAGGCCTTTACGAGATTATTAAAGATGAGGGGCTCAACTTAAAAGACATTTTTGATTTCGTTGTTAACACAATTCCCAGACAGAAAACTGAAACTGTACGCACAGAGGAGGCTCTTATTGCTTCATTAGCTGTTTTCAATTGTTTTTGGATTTAAGGTTTAAATGTTTGACTAGAATTATTGTGCATTTATGTACTTAGATGTTGTTATGCCACTAGTTCTTTTCGCCGTCACTTTAGCGGCAACTTTTTTGAGTGGCAAAACTACTAAAAAGTTAAAAGCTGCATTCGAAGAAAGAGAGTTTGGCATCAGCGATGTTATAGTGCTTATAATTGTGATGGTAGTTGTTGTTTCTGTTATAATTTTTATTCCTCAAGCAGCTCTTATGGCCGTCTTTCTCATTGCATATTCTATGCTTCTTTTTTTATTTACCTATATTTTCTCAGATTTAAAAAAGGCTGGGGCGCAACTGTTCTTCGTCTGTTTTCTTGTTTTTAGTCTTACAGCCGCTTCGGTTAGCCTTTTATTTTCAGCCTCCAATGTTATTTTTATTTATGGGGCGTCAGCCTTCCTTTGCTGGTCCGTGTTTGCATTCGCGGGGTTGATATACGAGGAGAAAAGAAGTGATTCGAATGAGCGTTGGTATATGGCCGTTTTGCCGCCTGCCGTCTTCATTACTTTATACATATTTTTCAGCGGAACTTCAATATGGTATCCGTTCCTTTTAGATTTATACGGCGGGGTTTTCGCAGTCTTAATAACCCTCTATTTAGGAAGCCTATTCACTTGGAGAACGTCAATGGTTTTCATTGGTCTCCTAACAGCTGTGGACGTTTTTCTGGTTTTTGTAACTGGAAGTATGGTTTCCGCCGCTAAACATGTTTCAGTACTTAGGCTGCCTGTTTTAATCACCATGCCGACTTTTCCAGTTATTGCAACTGAAGAGGGAGTGCTATTTATGTCTCTTGGATTAGGGGATTTTTTCTTTTCAGGTCTCATTGCCATTCAGACTTTAAATAGGTATGGGAAAATCCCTGCGGTTTTGTCATCTATTACAATGTCCTTATCATTTTTTATTTTTGAGATGTTAATCCTTAACTTAAAATTGAAGGCTTTCCCAGGTACTCTGATGATTATCTGCGGGTGGTTAATCTTTATGGGCTTTATAAGCTTTAAAGCTGTTAAAGGTAAACTTACAAGTCTTCATCTGAAATGACTCTTATCCCATTTTTCTTTAGCAGAATTGTGGTTATTCCGTCGCCTTTAATGATTCTTCCTGAGAAAGATCCGTCGTATAGGCGTCCACATCCACATGAGGGACTTCCCTGCTTCAAAATAGCCTCTTTAGCGTTGAATAATTTTGCCAACTTTAAAACCTGCTTGGCCCCCCTTAAAAGATTTTCAGTTACATCATTTCCTGACTTTGTTACAGCTCTTCCTTCTTTTAACTCTACAGGCTCTCTCGGTGTTGGTAAGCCGCCAAGTTGTTCTGGACAGGCAGGGATCAAAACTTCAGTTTTTAATAATGCGGCAACCTTTTCATTGTATGAGTCTCTGCCGTTGTATCGGCATTCCACCCCAAGTAAGCAGGCACTGCAAAGTTTCATGGGTAAGTTATTTTTGTCAGCCTAAATTAACTTTTTTACAAAGAGTTTTGAGTTGTGGTTTATCCGAATAGAGCTCCGAGTCCTTCGAGGGCAGCTTCTTCTCTAGCCTTTTCCTCTTCTTCCTTCTTTTTCTTCTCTTCCTCTTTTGGTTTTGCTTCCGCTGCTGGGGCTGCCCCAGGTGTCACCACCGGACCTGCCATAACTGTTGGAGCTGATCTAATTACTTCATCTATGTTGACCTCAGCTAGGGAGGCCACTAAGGCCTTAACCCTTACCGCGTCAACATTTATTCCTGCCGCTGTCAGAACTTGCGTTATGTTCTCTTCGTTTATTTCCTTGCCTGCTTTGTGGAGAAGCATTGCAGCGTAAATGTATTCCATATCTCATTCACCTCTACTTTCAACTATTTTAACCTTTTCAAGACTTTTCAACTTTCCCTTCCAAATTTGGTATTCTACTACTTAAACTTAACATTTGGGCATATGCAATTATTATCAAGTCTTTTGCTGTTTCTCTGCTTGGTACAGCTGCACCTAATGCAAGTCTATATGCATCTTGGTGGGCGATTTGCAGTAGGGCTTGAATGTTCTCCTTGGTTGTGTATGCTGCGCCGAGGGATAGTCTGAAAGCCGTATTATGGGCATCTTCGACTTGTTTTTTAACAGCTTCCAAATCAATTTTTAGTTCTTCCCCTTCGATGACTATGCCTTCATCATAGGCTGCCTTAATTATTAAACCTGCCTCAATTGGTTTTATTCCAAGCTTTGATAATACGCTTGCAAGTCTATCTGAGATGACCTCGCCTTTTCTCGCCACTAAAGTGTCTTTGGTTATCCAAACGCTTCCAGCCTCAATCCTTGTGGGTAAGCCTACGGAGTTCAGCTGACTTATTATTGGCCCTGGAGGTTGTCCTGTGTTTCCAGCTGGGACAACAACGTCGAAGGATGCTATGTCACCTGCCTTTGCCGCCATTTTAACCTTTCCCTTCTCCAAAAGGAGAGCAATTTTGAAGGGGTTAAGGTCTGTGAATAGGAGGACGTTTGAGCCTGTCAGATACTTCTCTAAACTCTTTAAATTCGGCTTTTCTTTGCATTTTTCAATAGCCCTTTTTATCAGCGTATTTTTTACAACTCGCATGCATAGGGTTTTCGCCAACTTTTTCTTCAACTCTTGAATTTGAGAGGCTCTGACCTTTTGAAGGTTTGCTATAACAACTACTCTGTACTGATTCAACATGTTTTTTATTTCTTCAACTTTATTTGCTTTTTCAGTTAAAATCTGTTGGGATGGCAGAGGCTTCCCTCTCTAAGGCTTAATTTTAACTGCAGTTCCCATCGTGGTTTTTATACAGATGGATTTAATGTTTTTCATTCCCTTCTTCAACTTTCCTTCAATTGCCCTTAAAATTGCTTGTATGTTTTCTGTTATCTCTTCTCCTCTCATATTTTCTGTTCCCACACGGCATTGGATAACCGGCTGATTGCGCAACCTAACCGTAACCATCTTACGGCATCTATTCAGCATGCCTTCAATATCCGCTGTCGGAGGCACTGGCATGGGCATTTTACCCCTTGGCCCAAGGGTTGGGCCTAAGATTTTACCAACAAGGGGCATTAGAGGGGCCTCAGCAATGAAGTAGTCATATTCTTCAGCTAGTTTCCGCAGTTCCTTTTTGTTTCCGGCTAAACCTTCGAGTTCGGCTTTTTCAATCACTAGATCTGCATTTGCCCTCCTCGCCTTTAACGCCAACTCTCCGGTGGCAACTACACATATCTTGTTTGTTTTTTGTGGTGGTGGGTGTGGGAGTTCTATGTTATCTTGAATTCTGCCCTCAGGGGATTTCATATCTATGTCTTGCAGGTTAAGTATAAGTTCAACTGACTGTGTGAAGTTTCTCTTCTCTGACTTTTCCAGCGCCTCTTTAACGGCGGACAAAATTGTTTTTTCCTCTATTGGCATTTTTCTGAACTCCGCGCCATTGATGGATTACACTGCCATTATAAAAATGTTCTCTTAGTCTTCATGTTTTGCGAATATTTCATCATATTTTCCTTCTTCAATTTCCCGTGTAATCTCCTTTGGGTCTTTCCCATTTACGGTTACACCCATGCTTACGCATGTTCCCAGAATCTCTTTAGCCGCTGACTTCAGCGTTTTTGATAAAAGTTCCATTCGCTTTATTTTTGCTATACGTATAAGCTGTTCAATGGATAGGTCTCCAACTTTCTGTTTACTCGGCGTTCCTGAACCCTTCTCTATTTTCAGTTCGCTGACGATTAGCGCTGATGTTGTTGGCGTTCCAACGGTAACCTCAAACTCTTTTGTTTCAGGGTCTACGGTCACCTTTACTGGAACTTTCATTCCAGCATAATCCTTTGTAAGTTCGTTTATCTTGTTTACGACAGCCATGACGTTTAAGCCGAGAGGACCTAAAGCGGGTCCAAGTGGAGGTCCAGCCGTAGCTTGCCCTCCACTAACAAGCAATTCTACAACTTTCTTTTCGCTCATGAAGTTCCACCTTCAGGTCTTGTTTTTTCTACAAGCTTAACATAGTCAGAGTGAACTGTTATTGGCATTGTAAAGGTTGCCTCAAGAAGTTCTAAGGTAACCTCCTCTTTCGCCTTATCTATATGCGTAATTTTCGCGCGCATCCCCTTAAACGGTCCACCTGTAACTTCAACTATGTCATTTTCACTTAACTCTTCAATTACCGGCTTTCTAACGATGTACTTTTCAATTTCAGTAAAGTTAACAAAGTCTGGCACTCTGGATTTAACATGTTTTATGCCGAGAATTGCCTGCTCGACAAAATGGGGGCTTTCAGCCTCCACGAAAACGTATCCCCTTAAAATGTCAGGTACAAGTATAGCCTTAACTGGTATCTTATTCATCTCTATTCTTGATGCTACAAGTTTCGCTACATTTCTTTCCTGTCCTGTTGTTACCCTGACAGCAAAAATTTTTGTTGATCTTTTCTCCATGGTTGCTGCTCCTGCACCCTTAAGGTATAGCGCTTGTTAATAACTTAATGACGAAGCCTATGATTCCCACAACACCTATTCCCAAGAAGCATATTTTGATCGATAACCAGAGCTCGCTTCTCCTTGGCTTAACTGCAAGTTTCAGCGTTCTAATGCACTGAGACAGGAAAGATCTTAAACCCATATTCCCTACCAGTAATGCGTTTGATAGATGACCTTACATTTCTATTAACTTTTCTATTTTAACCATCCTAGAAAATGAGGCTTTTAAGGGATTCAGTTAAACCTTTTTGTAAATTAAACCTAGTTTTTCCATAATTCCCATAAGCCTCTGTTTATCTTCGCCTCTAATCCCTTTCCAGTCGAGAATGGCAAGGTCAACTTTTTCAAATGTCTTTTCAATGCACTGCTCTATTATATTTTGATCCACAATGGGAACAGCGTGTTTTGGAATTATATGGCCGAAGGCTGTAGCTTCTTTTAAGGCGATTTTTGTGAACTTTGCATTGTAATGAGGTCCACCGACGCCGACAACAGCCTTAGCCTGCTGTTCCCCAAAATTTAATGCAGCATCTATTGCGGCATGAGCAACGGCTTCCGCGGCCTTCAAGTCGCTCCACTGTTTCGGCGAACTTCCAAGTTCAACAAACATTGTAGGCACATCCAGAGAAGGACCGTGATGGGTGCACTCGTATGAAACCTCATATTCCAATCCAGTTTCCTCGACAAGCTTCTTCATTGTTTTTAAAGCTGTTCTCATGGCGTTTGAAGGTGAAATGGACAGTTTTCCAGGCATTCCTCCTAAATCTGCACTTCCAAAATTTCCAGGAGTGTGTACAGAAAGTGTTGGGGTTCCACTTGCGCTACTATGCCTTGAAATGAAAACTATAAGTTCAATTTGTGGAGAAAACTCCGTAATATTCTGTGCATAAACAGGCTCATCCTCCCAAAAAACAAGTTTAATCTCTTTTCCTTCTTTGTTCAAAACATAAATTGGCGCTCCATGGAATTTTTCTTCAACGCCAATGAAAGGATAGTGAGATAGTATCTGCTCTGCAATATTCAGGCTTGCCACATCTTTCAATGATGCCACAATGAGAATCATGTCTCTCCCAAGAGTTGATTGCACCTTTTAAAGAAAAATATTTCCATAAAGTTTAAAATGTCCACGGCATAAGAAGTCTTACAATCTGCACATATGCGAGGAAACAATATTGCCTCAAACTCAAATTCAAATAAGAATGCTGAAAACTTTAACGGTCATATTTATTATCTTGGCATCTGCACTTGTACACTGTTACTTTTTGCCTGTTTCAAAAGCTGAAACAGAAACTCAGACAAAAATAATTTCTGCAACGCCCACATCGGGCAAGGTGGGCGAAAAAGTTAATGTAATCGCGAATTTAACCACTTTAGATGGAGAGTACCTAATAAAATTTGACGCGGCGGATGTGGCTAAAGGTCGATCCACAGGCAATTTAGTGAACGTGTCGTTTATAGTTCCGCAAGCTGTAGCGGGTTATCATAATATCACATTAATCGACTTAGCAACCGGCAAAAGAGATGCCTTATCATTTAATGTTATAACTTCTTACATTATTAGAATAGAGAATGTTCCGGAACAACCGTTCCAATATCAACAAGGAGACGAGGTCAAGATTCTCATAGGCATAACAGGGGGAAATGCCAGCCAAAAATATAAGGCAGATATTACCGTTCAAACTCCTAACATAAATATAACTTATAAACCGCAAAGTTTGCCGGTCATTTCGACTTCAGATGTGGGAAGCGGGAACATAACCCTCACTTACCCTTCAGATTTTAATGGTGCAAAAGCTAACCTTAACGGTGCATACAACGTTTTCTTCAACGAAACACTTGCAGCTGAAACGTTCATCATCGGATTGACAAAATCCACCGAGTACCATAGAGGAGATGCTGTCGACATTAAAGCCATATATGCACCGAAGGAGAATGTTACCCTTAAAATTGTTGGAAAGAACATATTTCACTTTGAAAATTTAACTGCTGATGATGCTGGCTTAGTTCATTATGTTTGGATTGTCCCTTCATGTGCTGCTGTTACATCATATGAGGTTAGCATCAACTCCATATCAAAGATAACTGTAAAAGATCCTCTTGACATCCAGAATTTTACAGTTCCTGGTTTTGAAACTGAAATTTGGCCGCGTAACCTCGCTGATGAAACTGTCCCTGACGTCCTCGTTAGGGTTTATGATATTTTTGCTAATGAAACCCGCGAAGCTTGGAGTAATCAGAGTGGTGTGGCAACTTTATGGCTGGAGAAGGGCAGCTATAATGCAACGTTATACTTCAAAGATGTTAAAGTAGGTCGAGTCTTAGAGTTCAGCGTAATAACGGGCGGGGAGAGAATTGACGTTTCGTGCAATCTTACAAATATTAAGATAATTGTTGTAGATGCTAAAAGTGAAGTTAGAATGCCTTTTGTGCAGATAAGCTTAACATATGATTATATTAGTGACTGGGGGGAAAACAAAACTGGAAGGGAGGAAGTTCACCTTACAGACGTTACTGGAACTTTAAATTTGCGTTCACTTCTAGTTGATGCAGTTTATAAATTGAACGCCTCGAGGTATGGCCATGTTTTTTATGAAAATGTTTTTCGTCCAGAGCTGAAACCGTACAATGATATAAGAATACTTTGTCCTGCAAAAACTTTAAACCTTAAAATTAATGATGGAAGCGGCCAGTCAATCCCAGATGCTGAGGTGAAGTTAGAAGAGCTTATGGGAGGAATTCTTTATGAATTTTCTGCTCCAATAATGCATCCTATAAACTGCACATTTGGGATATACCGTTTAAGGGTTTATTCCCGTGGAGTGCTTTTAAATGAAACTCAAATTGAAGTTTTTGTTGATAGAGATGTGACAATTAATTGTTTGCTTTATAACTTGCCATTGTTCGTAAAGGTTGTTGACTATTTTGGGCAGCCCATTCCTAAAGTAAATGTTGTTTTGGAAAGAAACGGCGCGAGGGTAAATTCTGCCCTTACAGACGCTGAAGGCATGGCGCGGTTTGTAGAGATTGGGGGGACCTTAGCAATAGAAGCATATTTGAAGGATGATAGGCCGGAAGCATCGCTTATTACCTTTATTGGCGATGCAAGAACAGAAACAAACCCTGTTGTTGTCAAGCTTGAAAACTATGTGATTTTGGTGGGTTTTCCTGTTAAAACAGCTCATTTCATAGCTGCAATCCTCATCATTGCCACTTTAATACTTTTTATTTCAATTGAGGCCTACATCTGGAGAAGGCTTAAAATCAAAAGTGCCTAAGATAGAGTCTGAATTAAGAGTTTAACGAGAAAAAGTTTATATCACTATTCTTAAACAGTCTTAAAAGAAGCAATGCGTGGCGATGGTTTTATAACTCAGCTTTGAAAGGTCGTGTCCCCCGTGGATCAAGTAAAGAAATGTTCTTCAAAATGTGAACTTTTCAGATGTGGAAAAAACGCGGCAATATTCCGTAAAGACGGTGTCTGGTGCAGATGGACTGAAGATATTTGCAACGTTGCCAACTGTACATACGCCCTTTGCGTTAAAAGAAGACTTCTGCCTGGCGGGATATGTGGAGAAACCATCAAAAGAAAAACCGCTGAAAAACCTCCCGAGGAGGTCGTCGGCCCATCGATAAAGCTTCGTGGAAGAGCCCTCCGCAAGATAGGTGAAAAAGAGCTTTTCTAAGCCTTACTCTGCTTTAACCCTTTTAACTATTGGCGGCCTTATTTTTTTCAAAATTCTGTAACCGCAGACTGTGCATTTAATTTCCCCGCCGCGAAGTTCCAGTTCTTCAATAGATACCTTTGCTCCGCATTTTAGGCATTCGTAGGCTAATCCGGTTGTAACCTTCTCCATAACAGGTCACACTTACAGAGAAAGAGGCTGCTTTTAAGCATTTTCACTGTTAATATTATTATTTGATGAAAGTTGAGGAGAAGATTACGTAATATTCTCTCTGAAACCCTCCCAGCCGAAGAGCTTGCCCACATTTTTAATTCCTACGATATTGTAGGTAACATAGCCATTATTCGTTTAAATGAATCTTCGAGGAAAAACGCTGAGCTTATTGCTCAAACATTAATGAAAATTCATAGAAACGTGAAGACGGTACTGGCTCAAGTAAGCCCTTTTTATGGAAATTTTAGAATTAGAAAACTAGAACACGTTGCAGGAGAGAATAAGACCAAAACTTTCCACAGGGAGTCAAATTGCATTTTCTCAGTTGATTTGGCATCATGCTATTTTTCCCCTAGGCTTTTTTATGAAAGGCTACGCGTTGCGAGGCAAGTAAGGAATGGAGAAATAGTTGTTAACATGTTCGCTGGGGTAGGTTGTTTCTCAATAATTATCGCAAAACATTCGAAGGCGGAAAGGATCTACTCCATCGACGTTAACCCAGCGGCTTTCCAATATATGTATGAGAACATAAAGTTAAACAAGGTTTATGGAAGGGTTATTCCTTTAATGGGTGATGCAAAAGAAATTGTCAAATCAAGTTTGAAGCATACGGCGGATCGAGTTCTTATGCCCTTGCCGGAAAAGGCATTTGAGTACATTTTTTATGCGCTTTTAGCATTGAAAGATTCAGGGGGATGGATTCACTATTACGACTTTGAACATGCCGGTAAAAATGAAGATTCCGTCAAGAAGGTTCAGGCAAAAGTGGAGGGGAAACTTCGAGAGTTAAAGGTTGATTTCGAAACGGCCGCTGGGCGTGCCGTCAGGTCAGTAGGCCCAAATTGGTATCAGGTTGTTCTAGACGTTCATATCAAACAGAAGCCTAAAACAATTTAATATGCAAATGCTTAATATATGGTGTGAAGGTGTGGGTTTAAATGAAAAGGAGATTAATGGAAATTTTGGCGTGTCCCATCGATAAATATTACCCTTTAGAATTGTACGTTTTTGAAGAGAAAGAGGAAGTAATTGAGGGTTTGATCATATGTCCAAAATGTTTAAGGTGGTATCCTATCCGAGATGAAATCCCAGAAATGCTTCCAGACGAATTGCGAAAAGAAAGCGAAGACCTGCCTTTCCTGAAGAAATGGAAGGATAAAATTCCAGAAAAGGTATTATTTGAAGGGAAACCCTTCAATTTAAAAAAGGGGTAGGCTTCACTTAATTTTTACAGTTCTACCCATCTTAGAAGATTTAAGCGCGGCTTCGGCGATTTTTAAGGCCTTTAAACCGTCCATACCTGTCACGAGGGGTTTTTCCCTTCCTAAAACGCTGTTTACGAAGTTTCTAAGCTCAAGTTTTAAAGGCTCCTGCCACGGGATTCTGGGCTGAACTGTTTTTTCAGACTCTTCAATTGTTAGCTCTTGCGTTATGTAATCAAGCCTTGCAATTGCTGCACTCCCAGTAACTATTAGGATTCTTGTTTTGTAGGGAGTTAACCAGTTGGATTCGATAAAGGCGCTTTTTCCCCCCTCAAAGGTAAGCATAATATGAGCGTAGTCCTCAAACTTTCTATGTTTCATTCTTCCAGTTTTTGCGTAAACCGTTTGAGGTTCACCGTTGAAAATGTATCTCATAATATCTATGTCGTGGATTGCTAGATCTTTAACCACTCCTACATCTCCTATTCTTTCAGGCCACTCTGAAACCCTTTTTGCTGTTGCACAAACAACTTCGCCTATAGTCTTGTTTTCAGCTGCGCTCTTAATGTACTGGATTCCTGGAATAAAACGCATCAAAAATCCCACTGTTATGTGTAATCCTTCGCTTTCGGCAATTTTCAAAAGTTTCTCCGCTTCTTTAGGGTTAGCCGCCATAGGCTTTTCAACTAAAACGTGCTTTCCAGCTTTTAGGGCTTTTGACGCTTCTTTGGCTAAGCTTGTAGACCATGTGCATATGCTCACCGCCTCAATGTCTCTTCTCTTCAACATTCTTCTCGAGTTTGTATATGCTTCAACATGGAATTGCATAGCTAAGTTTTTCGCCCTTTCAGGGTTTATGTCGCATACCGCTAATAACTCAGCTGTTTCTAATTCTTTGAAAACTCTGGCGTGGTTTCTGCCCCAAAACCCGGCTCCTATAACGGCAACTCCAAGCTTTTTCATTTTCCCAAGACCTCCCCCCTTCCTAAACTCCGATACAAAAATTCTTTCCCTATCTTGGCTGGATCTAAAACAGCTTCTAAATCAATAATGGCTGCAGGTGCTTTCATCAAAACCTTTAACCGTTTTGAGCTTAAGCGTCTAAACTGCTCGTGTCCAGTTGCTATTATTATGCAATCAGCGTCTTCAACGGCTTCTGTCAATTTTCTCTTAAATAAATCTAGAGGTTCCATAGGGGTTTTGGCTGGCATGTAGGGATCATATAAGGATATTTTTGCACCCTTTGCTTGTAGTGTCTTGACAAGTTTCATCACTAAGTCTTTAGGGACATCCATTGTGTTCGGTGTTTGAGAAACTCCAAGTATAGAGATCTTCGCCCTCCTCAGCGGCTTTTCACAGCTTTTTAGGGCTTCGCGAATCATGTTAATTATGTGCTTTAAAACTTCACTGCTTGTTTCCATGGCAGCTTTTGAGACTTTAAGCCTTGCATTTACATTTTCAGCTTCTTCTAATAATATGTGGTGTGCAATGTTGCTTTCACAGTTTAATGTGGGTTCCAGGGGTTCAGTTGCCGAATTTTGATATTTCAATTTTTGAACGGCGTGGTAGTCTATTCCCATTTTTTCGCTGAATAGTGCAAATTCATTTGCCAGTGAGATGTTGACTTGTTCATGCATGGCTTTAAAAAGGGCCGCTGCCTCTGCAGCTTTGACATTATTTGTCCTTATAATGCCTTTCTTCGTTATGATTTCTAAAATTGATGAAGCTGCATTTAAACTGTTTTCATCCTGCGCTGCTACAATCCGCTCAGACTCTAATAATTTTTTCAATGTCTGCCTTTCCGGCGAGGGCACTGGGCTGTAGGCTAAATAAAAATCTGATCCTGCCTTCAAACCTGAACCATATTCCAATATTTCCCTTAAGCTGCCGTCTAAAGCGCCAATCCCGACTATACTTGTTATGATAATTAATGTTCCTCTGCGAAAAGTTTGGCTAATATGTTTTAGTACTTTCTCAATGTCAGAATAGTCTATTTTGTTTCTGTCAAATTTTACAGGCGTAGTCACAAATATTACGTCGCTTTGAGCTGCAGCTGCCTTTAAATCATATATAGCCTTTATTCTTCCTTCGCTCACAAACTTCCGTAGCGGCGGCTCCACTTCATGTTTCAGGAATGGAATTTTTCCCTTTAGAACATGTTCCACAGCAGATTGATCTACGTCGGAGAATACAACTTTAAATTTCGCATCTGCAAACAAGCATGTGTGAAGAATTCCAACACGGTTGCAGCCTACAATATTAATTGTAGTTTTATCGTAGGACGTTAATCTTTCAGGGTAAACCGTTTTAACAGTTGGGTTTGTTGTCATCAGGATTTCTCCAGAGGCGCTGACATAATAGTTCTGGCTTTAAGTTGATAACCTTTAAGTTTTAGACAGCGCAAAGCACCGCGTTTATTTGAGGTTTTAGAGACTTTAAACTGTTTAGGCTGGGAGTGGCTTTAGGGTTTGAGGCTGTTGTTAATGAGCTAATTAACATTTTTACTTGACTTAGGAAAGCTTAGCTGAAAGGTTTTAGAGGATTTCGAGAATTAGGCGAAAATGTATTTTTTAAGTTCCCAGGAGTATGCTTCATTTTTACCAATTGAAAGGGTTTGTTCGTATTCTTTCCATTCTTGCATTTTTAGATCTAGATATTTTTCAGCAGTTTCCTTTCCTAGGGCTTTTATGCATATGTCGTCGCTTTTCCATTCTTCTAATGCCTCTTTAAGTGAGTTTGGCAAAACTTTAATTCCCAGCTCCCTGCGTTTTGCATCGCTTAGGTGATAAACGTTGGCATCGACGGGGTCTCCTGGCTCAATTTTCTTTTTAATTCCGTCAAGTCCAGCTTCAAATATTGAAGCGTAAGCTAAGTAGGGGTTACATAAGGGATCTGGGCATCTAAACTCTATTCTTGCCTCGCCCTCCCTGCCAGGGAAATACTCTGGGACTCGTATTAGGGCTGAACGGTTTCTTTTGCTCCATGTTATGTATACTGGTGCTTCATAACCTGGCACAAGCCTTTTGTAGCTGTTTACGGTGGGTGCGACAATGGCGCATAGGGCTTTTGAATGCTCCAAAATGCCTCCTATGAAATATCTACATTTTTGAGATATGTATGCGTAGCCATTTTTTTCGTAGAACAAGTTTTTGCCGGTTTGGACATCGAAAAGTCCAAGATGCACATGCATTCCGCTTCCAGGTTTTTCAGGCCATGGTTTAGGCATAAAAGTGGCGATCCAACCATACTTTTTATCCGCTACAGCTTTTGCGGCGAACTTATACCGCATTATGTTGTCAGAGGTTGACACAGGATTAGAATATTTAAATGTTATTTCGTTTTGGGCTGCGCCAACCTCATGATGTTGCCTTTCAACCTCTATACCCATGGTGAACAAGGCATTTGACAAATCCATTCTAAAAGTTTCTGTTATATCTCTTCCAGGGACTATTTCAAAATACCTCTGCCTATCTAACAAGTGGTTTTCCACAGGTATGAATTCGCCTTTTCCCGTTTTCTGAACTAGATAGAATTCCAATTCTGCTGCGGCTGTGGGCATACAGCCTTCTTCTCCCATTCTCTCCACAATTCTTTCACATATATGCCTCGGATCGCCATGGTAGCGTTCACCGTTTGGCTTGAAAACGTTGCAGATGAAGCTGACGACGCTGTTGTTATAGAAGTAATAAGGATATACGGTGAATGTAGCCATGTCAGGCTTCATAATCATGTCACTTTCCTCTATGCCGACTCCGCCTGTAAGGGATGAACCGTCAAAGCCAACACCATCTTCAATGACTTTTTCCGCCTCTTCAACTGGGACGGTTCTTCCCTTAAAGAAGCCTAACAAATCTGTAAAGTGCAACATTACATAATCAGCATTCTTAATAAGCTTCAAGCATAAATCAACATCTATACGTGTATTTAAACGGCTTTTCCTCATGTTACCGCCTCCGATTAACTTTACGGATGAATCATTTTTTCCCGTAAATATAAAAGCTTTTTCCAAATATTTTGTAGTAAATGTTAAATATATAATTCATTAAATGAACAAATGTTCAAATTGGGAGATGTGAAAATTGAGTAAGGCTTTTCAGGAACGTGGTGCTGAGAAAAGAGCTAAAGGAGAAACTGCGAAGATAGAAGCGCAAGATGAGGTTGACACAAAAATTTTGAAGGCGCTTATTTTGGATGGCAGGCTATCTTCTAGGCAGCTTGCAAAGCAATGCGGTTTATCCACCAGCACCGTGCTTTCCAGGGTTAGAAAAATGGAAGAAAATGGAATAATTAAGGGGTATACTGCCATACTTGACCATGAAAAATTAGGCTACGAATTAACTATAATAAGCGAAATAACTGTTTCGAAGGGGAGGCTTTTAGAAATGGAACATGAAATTGCAAAACTCCCAAATGTCTGCTGCGTGTACGATGTTACAGGTTTAACGGATGCAATAATAATTGCTAAATTCAAAAGCAGAGAAGAGCTTAGTAAGTTCACAAAGCGAATATTAGCATTGCCCTACGTGGAAAGAACAAACACCCATGTAGTACTAACGACGATAAAAGAAGATTTTAGACTAATATGACAGAGTGTGTCTAAAGCTTTAGTACAAATAGAAGTATGGAATAGAATTCAAAATAAAAGGGAAAATTTAATTCTACCCATAAATTTAAAGTAAAATGCCCTAAGCGGGGGTTGCCAAGCCTGGTCAAAGGCGCAGCCCTGAGGAGAAAACAGCAGCCTCGCAGATCGGCTGTCCCGTAGGGGTTCGTGGGTTCAAATCCCACCCCCCGCATAAAAAACAAAGCTTTTTACAGGCTTATTTTGGCTAAAGAAGCTTATTTTTCAAGGTTTGTAGGCAGGTTGAAATTTGTCTAAATTTCCCAGTAAAATTTAGAGACTTTTCGAAAGTATTTAACAAGGCTAGGGAAAGCTTTTCATTCTGCTTTAGGCTGGGCTTTCTAAAATTAGTTTTAGTTTTTCGGCTATGTCTTTGGATATTGGAAGTATGGCGTTTTGGGAGGCTTTCCATATTTCTATGCCAACGA
>JBBITX010000001.1:0-56631 GCA_037440545.1 Candidatus Bathyarchaeota archaeon | reverse complement strand
AACAGAAGAGGGTATAATAAGGAACTTGGGCTTAAACATTGCAAAAGAGAGCGTTAGAAATATTATGGACCCTCCTTTACCCGTGGTCTCAGAGGACACAGCTGTTAACGCTATAAAACCGCTACTCGAAAGGCGCCAGGGAGTGTTAGTTGCGAAAGGCAGAAAAGTTATAGGAATAATAACGCGTTCAGATCTATTAAAGACAATTGGATAGGTTTCAATATGTCTTTACAAAATTTCAGCAACTACGCCGAGCAAGTCGCCGAAGTTTTAAGGAGGCAAAACCCAAAAGAAGCTGTTATTGTTCACCATGATGACGCTGACGGTTTATGTTCAGCGGCGATAACAATGAAGGCTCTGGAAAGGGAAGGAATCGCCGCGAAACCTTTATGTCTGGAAAAGGTTTATACAGAAGTTGTTGCTGATCTGCATTCAAAAGGAGAAATGACAATTTTTTATGTGGATATAGGGTCTTCTCACGCAGATCTAATTTCCAAATGTAACGAGGAAAGAAACCTAACAATAATACTGGATCATCATGATCCAAAAAAGGCATGGGACCCAAAGGTTTTTGACCTAAACCTAGAAAACTTCGGCTTCAAAGGTGAGACAGAATTTTCAGGAGCTACATGCTGCTACCTTTTTGCGAAGACTCTGAATAAATATAACCATGACTTGGCATATTTGGCCATAGTGGGGAGCTGCGAGATCCCTGAAGGCTTCAAATCAGTCAACGGAATGGTCTTAGAAGAGGCCCTTAAAAATGAAACAATTCAGCGGCGGGGTAAAACTTTGCAAATTGGAAAGTTAAAAGTTAACGTTGAAACATTATTTTCGAAACTTCAAATTTTGGGAGCCGTCGGCTACTATGATGGGGGACCTAACCTTGGGATTAAAGCGTGTTTGGAGGGAATTAATAAGGAAATAGAGGGAAAGATCAATGCTTGGGAGGCTAAGCGCAAAGAGGTTAACCGCAAGCTCTTGGGAAGATTATATCGGGAGAGGTTAAAGGAAACAGAGCATATACAATGGTTTGACGCTGAAGACTTATACTCCAGCATGGGAACAAAGGTAATTGGGCAGTTTTGTTCATTTTTATCCTATCAAATGCGCCTTATAAATCCAAATAAGTATATTTTAGGATTTGTAAACGTGCCTCCTGAAATACCGAACTGGGGAAAATTGAAAGGAGATTTTTCAAAGGCTTCAATGCGGGTGCCAAAACAAATGCAAAGGCTTATCGACGAAGGAAAAATGCCGGGAGCTGTAAACCTCTTGGAAGGGGCCTCTAAAGGTTTTGGAATAGCAGATGGACATCAATATGCAGCAAATGTTGTCTTGCCAAAAGATATGAAAAAAGAGCTTCTGGAAAGAGCGGAGAAAATAATTAAATAATTGGGCTAAAAACCAGCCTTAATTAAGTTAAGTGGCTTCATAACTTCCCTTAAGAATACTGTGGCATATGCTCCCCGATGCAGTGTAAAGTTCAACTTTACCATGTTTTTAAAAGGGTTAGCCGAATCCTTTGATATTTCCTCTATTTCGAAATCTTTAAGCGGGGTTAAAGCTATCCGCATTCCTCCTTTAAGGCTTAATTCCGGCATACCTTCCACCTTAAAGCCTTCTAATGCTACGCCTTCCTCTTCCAATATACTTTTTTCAATTTCACCCTGCACCCCTCCGGAAAGGCGTTGTCTATAACCAACCAGAGGAATGGCTAAACGCATCCTCCCATAGGCTATTTCTCTTCTAATCTCGTGTAATGTTGTCTCGCCTACAATGCAGCTATCCATGGTGGGTAGGCTTGAACTGTCAAGTTTCACTGTGTAATCTCCAATTTCAACGCTGTTGAGTGGGAGCCCCATGGCAATTCTCCTGCTGAGAAACCTATTGAAGAGATATGCTTGATAGGCTTGTGGAAAAAGAACGCGAAGTCTGCTTGGAAGCCTCCTGAAAGCTCCAATGTAATCTTTAGGATTTTTATTTAGGTGTAGAAGCATCAGGCGCTCATAATAGAGGTTTTTAGGAAAGCTTTTCAAAGCCTGTTTAAAATCCTGAGTTCTATATAGCTCTTCACGGGCTATCTTTGATTCTACATGTTCGTTAGGGAATGCCTTTGCAAGGAAAAGCATTGCTGCCTTCTGAAAATCGCCCTTAACCAATGCTTTGCCAACAAGGTGGGTAATTGGACGTGTTGTCCCGAAACGCTGATGTCCGAAAAAGTTGGGTAAGCCGCCTAAAACTTCAAGCTCCTTAAATGTATCCCCGATTGCCCGCCTAATGAACGTTTTACTATGGCTTATGGAGCGGATCGTTATCTTAAAAGAGTTACCGAGGAGGAGATAAGCTGAAAGTCTGCTTCTAAAATAGCCTAGAGGTTGAATTTCCACATCCCTAATTCTAACTTCCTTCACGTCTTCTGGTTTCACACCATCAATTGTGATGTGTTGAGCTGTTACGGCCTTTGCATCCTTTATTCCGGCAATTTTAATCCTTTTTGGGCTTATGCCAAGCTGCCTAGCTAGGCTTTCAAGAACTTGGAAGGTATCCCAGTTGCGCTTGATGAGAAGGCAAAGTAAATGACTTCCCATTTCATGGGGGTGTGAAGCTGGAATCTTAACGTCGGCCGAGGGGAAAGATAGATCAGCCCTTGAACCGTTAATGAGCAGCTCTTGAACTTGAAAATCCTCGCAGAACTGTCTTATAACGCCTCCAACGCCCTTAGAGTGAGTTGCATAAACTTCTATCCCTATGCTTTTTTCCAGCCTTGAAATTTTCAAGGTTTATGCCTCAAAATTATAAAAGCTTGAGATTTCCTGTAATTTTGTCAACCTCCTCAGAAGGTGCGGGCCCTATGGCTAAACATGTTATTGTTCCAGGCGGAATTTGGGTTAAACCGTGATCCACTATCAACGCGCACGGCAAAGCCAATTCCTTCGCTTGCCTTTCCAGAGTTAAAAGCTCCCTTTCGCTCTTTACTTTTACAACAACTTTACACTGGCCTTCCTTTAGCCACGCCTCCCACCATTCTTTTCTTCGTTGGCGAGCTTCTTCTGCAGCTGAAACTGCCGCGTGTCCAGCCTGGGCGGCTATTTTCCCTTTACCGAGTTTTAAATCTGATCGAAATATTATAACTTGTTTGAGACGAAAGTTTCCCATACTTTCAGCCTACATTAACGTTTTATGATTTATTGATGAAATATAGGTTCTTAATAAGAAGGCTAGTGAAGCTATAAGTCTAGGATTTCGACAGGCTTTAAGGAGGGCTCGCCCTTGGAAGTCTATTTCCTTTAAATCTTTTAAAACACTTTCAAAGTGGAATTTTCGGCAAGCCTTTATTGCAGCATCTAAATTTTCATCACGAATTCTGTTAAGGATTTCTCTAATTTTAAGCATAACTTTAAAATCAAATCCTAAAAATTTAACAAACTGCCTTTGATATTCTCGCAGAAATTTTTCTGAATAATCCTTGCACTGCACAGCTTGAGTAATCACATCTGCAGCTATCTTTGCACAGTTCAATCCATATATTATCCCTCCACCTGTTGTCGGCTTAACCTGGGAAGCTGCATCCCCCACCGCCAAAAACCCGTTTAAGTAAGCCTTTTTCAACGGTCCACCCAAAGATATGGGATGATACGCCTCTTGTAAAATATTCGCCCGCCGCAGCATAGCAGAGGCTACAGGATGCTTAAACATAAATTTTCGCAAAAGCTCCTTTGGATTTTCAAATTTAGCCGCCAATCCAACTTTGGCCCTTCCATCGCCTTTAGGAATAAGCCAAGCGTAGAATCCTGGGGCATATTCTCTTCCAAGAAAAACTTGAACAAATTCAGGTTCAACATTCTTAACCCCTTCAACTTCTATATGAGCCCCATAAACCAAACCTTCCCTATTAGGCGGAGGTAAACCTGCTTGCCTAAGTATTTTTGAGGTTGCCCCCTCAGCATCCACAACAATTCTAGCTGAAAATTCGATTTTATTCTTAGCCTGGTTTATTGTGAGTTTCCTTGATTGCCCTGTAGGACCGTCTATTGAGGCAACCTTAGAGTTTAAATAATATTTGGCTCCCAATTTCTCCGCTGTTGAGGCAATGAACTTGTCAAACGAGGAACGGTTGACAACGCATGTTGTCGGAGATGCAAATCGCACATTAAGCTCTTCTCCAGTTGATGTGTAAAATTTGGCGCCGTAAAAGACGTTTTCCACGATGTTTTGGGGAAGAGGCCACAACCCTAAACGTTTCAAACCGTTAATGCTTAAATGTCCTGGGCAGTGGCATGGGATACCAATTTCGGAGTGCTCTTCGAAAACAGCTGCTTCTACACCTTTTTTGGCTAGGTTTAGGGCGCAAAATGAGCCTGCCGGACCGCCTCCGATAACTGCAACTTCCTTAAAGTTTTCCATCTAAAAGCACTAATGGTTAAATTGAGAGGTAAAGCTCGGTTATGCCACAAGTTCTACTCTTTTCTTACCCCGGGCCAGCGATGTTGTCCTTATTTTTCCGGCAATTTCAAGCTTCATCAGCAGCTGGTTGAAGTCTTTAAATCCTAAATCTTTATACTCTTCATTAAGATATTCGAATAGCTCAGCATCTGACATTGCGCCTTTCTTTTTAAGAATTTCCAGCAACACGTAATAGGCTGGAATGGTTTTCCAAATTTTTGTTGCAGGCATGGCTATCTCCTAAGCCACAGGCGTGGCGGGTTTCTGCACCTGTCTGACTTGCTGCATGAAGCTTTTGTACCATTTCTCCATGTCTGGCGTGAGGGATGGCCCCACCCTTTTCAATGCTTCCTCAAAATCCTTCATTGAAACTTCTTTGGAATTTATGTCTCTACGGAGGGCTTGCATGGCTGCTTCTCTGCATAAAGCCTCGATATCTGCGCCTGAATAGTTTCTAGTTATAGTGGTTAGATACTCCAAATTTACATCCCCTGCTAAAGGCATTTTACTCGTGTAAATCTTGAATATTTGAAGCCTGCTTTTATCGTCGGGCTCAGGTACGTATATTAATCTATCAAATCTGCCTGGACGAAGGACTGCAGGGTCGACTATGTCAGGCCTGTTTGTGGCTGCAATAACAACGACGTCTTCTAAAGTTAATATGCCGTCCATTTCTGTTAAAAGCTGGCTTATGACTCGTTCAGTTACGCCGCTGTCGGCGAAGCCTAAACCCCTGCGGGGAACAAGGGAGTCTATTTCGTCAAAGAATATCACTGCTGGAGCTGCCATTCTAGCTTTTCTAAAAACTTCCCTTATAGCTTTTTCAGACTCTCCAACCCATTTTGAGAATATTTCAGGTCCTTTTATGGATATGAAGTTAGCTCCACTTTCAGTTGCCACAGCCCTAGCCAACAATGTTTTGCCGCAGCCTGGAGGGCCGTAAAGCATTATTCCTTTAGGAGGCCTTATGCCCATTCTTTTGAATATTTCAGGGTTTTTCATAGGCCACTCAACAGCTTCTTTTAGCTCTTGCTTAACTGACTCCAACCCTCCTATGTCATCCCAGTGGACTGTGGGCACCTCAACGTATACTTCCCGCATCGCCGTCGGCGTAATCTCCTTATAAGCGTTCAAAAAGTCTTCCATTTTAACCTCCATTCTCTCTAAAACTTCAGGCGGTATACGTTCCTCTTCCAAGTTTATTTGGGGGAGATAACGCCTTAAAGCCTTCATGGCTGTTTCTCTGGAGAGAGCCGCCAAGTCTGCGCCGGTATAGCCATGGGTGATTTCAGCTAGCTTTTTAAGATCTACATCTTCAGCTAGGGGCATTCCTCGAGTGTGAATCTGGAGGATTTCATATCTTCCCTGCTTGTCAGGAACTCCTATTTCGATTTCTCTGTCGAATCTTCCAGGTCTGCGAAGGGCTGGGTCTAATGCTCCAGGTCTGTTTGTGGCTCCAATTACGATAACGTTTCCCCTTCCTGATAAACCGTCCATTAAAGCCAATAGTTGCGCCACAACACGCCTCTCAACTTCGCCTGTAACCTCTTCGCGTTTAGGAGCTATTGCGTCTAACTCGTCGATAAATATGATGCTTGGCGCATTCTGCTGGGCCTGCTGGAATATTTCCCTAAGCCTAGCCTCAGATTCTCCGTAGAACTTACTCATTATTTCAGGTCCGTTTATGGAGAAGAAGTTAGCTTCTGACTCGTTTGCCACAGCCCTTGCTAAAAGGGTTTTACCGCAACCTGGAGGACCGTGGAGAAGAACCCCCTTCGGAGGTTCTATTCCCAACCTTTGAAATAGCTCAGGATGCCTAAGGGGAAGCTCAACCATCTCCCTTACTCTTTGAATTTCCTCATGGAGGCCTCCTATATCCTCGTAAGTTGTTCTTGGCACGCCTTTTCCTTCAGGGGCTGGTTCACTTAGAATGGTTAACTTAGTTTCAGCTGTGACTTTAACAATGCCGTGGGGACGGGTTTTTGCGACGACGAAGGGTATGGCGTGTCCAAGCATCATCACAAGTGTAGTGTCGCCTTCAACAAGGGTTCTTTCCATAAGCCTGTTCCTAACAAAATTTGTGAAATCTTCATCTACATTTAGCCTCATGTCAACAGGTGCCAGTGTCACGTTTATAGCCTCTTTAACTTTTGCCTGTCTAACAATGACGTATTCGTTTATCGCCACACCTGCATTCTTACGTGTAAACCCGTCTATCCTTATTATGTCACGGTTTTGATCTTCACTGTAGGCTGGCCATGCAATAGCTGAAGTGGTCCTCTTGCCAACTATCTCTATGACGTCACCTGCGCTTATGCCAAGCTTCTGCATAGCCCTCTGGTCTATTCGAGCTATTCCCCTTCCAACATCCCTTTGTCTCGCATCTCCAACTCGAAGCTGAACCTCGCTCACCTAAAACCCTTCTATAAACGAGCTCTCTTGACGAATCAATTATAATACCTATATATAGGTTTTAACTTATCTGCTTGTCCTTCTAACCATTAATGTTTGAACTTGACTTATGTCGCTTATCTGTCCAAGCCTATTTTCCAGCTCCTCAAGTAAACCTGTCTTATCCTCTGGAATTTTAATGGCGCATATGAGGGCGTTCAGCCCGAAGGCTATTGGCTCCTCGCCGTACCCATATATAGAAGCGAACTCCGGCAGTGAAGCCTCAATTTTCTTTTTTAAATCCTCAAAGTTCACGGTTATGTCCACGGGAAAAATTTTGTAAGAGATTATAACGCTTCCCATAAAAGCTTCCACCTTAAGACCTAACAAACCTACATCTCACAAATTGAACGTTTATTGCCACTCTAAACCTTCACTCCCTATTCTTTTAATCGAAATCAAACCCTTTCCTTCAGTTCTAAACTAAAAAGGTTCTTAAAATGTTTGTGGTGCACCATGAGAAAAACTTTCTAAATCTATAACCATTAAACGACTCACTGTATATGGTAGTTTCAAAATAAAAATGGTAGGGGGTTAAAAATGGTTTACTTTGACTCTTTTAACATCATTCTGGTGATGGCGTAGGCTATTGGAATTAGCATTACTCCAAGAGCTACAGCGAAAGCCCATGAAATGTTAGCTACAATGTTTGTGACCCCCGGGTAAGTGGCGAAAATAGCCCCTGCACCTATTATCAAGAATATGGCGTATAAAACAAATTTTGCGTAGCCTGCAACTTCCCTGAACTCTGCATGATCATCTGTAATGGACTTGATGAGGCCGTCTGTTAAGGATATGCCCGCGGCAATAATAACAAAACCCAATATTAATGGGTATACAGTGCTTCCCGACAGAAGCATCGTGTCAAGGCCTAGAAGAAGTATAAAGGCAATTAAACCAATTAACAGAAGGTTTCTAAGCATATCAGCAATCTCAACTTTTGCCGCTGGGAAAATCGGTCGAATTATTCTGCCGATGAACGACGTTAAAAATTCCACGAATACGGAGCCAAGTATTATTATAAGAATCCCGCCGAGCAGTCGTGGGAGGTAGTTTGCCACATCAACTAAATAGGCGCCGAATGTTCCACCTATGTTTAGTATCTGAACTGCCAGAACAATTGAAAGAACAATTATGAAGGCTTTAACTATTCCGCCCACCAAATTTGATAGGTCTAAACCTGAAGCTCTAAATGCCTTACCAGAAGATGTTTGGTCGAAGGTTTTTTCAATTCCGACTTTCTCGACAATTTTGTTTACTGCTTTCCCAACCACTGAACCTACAACGTAACCTATTATCACCACAACAATTGCGGCGATGACGCTTGGAATCGCATTAATTATATTTTGAAGCATGTTGCTCAGCATATTCATTATATCAACCATCTAAGACACCAAAATAAAATCGGAGTAAGGTATATATAAAAAATGTGTTTTCCTTTAAGTTAAATAAAGCATTGTTAAAGCAGGGTTAAATATTTTGCAAATTCCTCTAGGGTCCTGTAAAGCCGCATTTTGGGCATTTGTATTGCCGACCGAACTTTCTGCATTTAACGCATCTTCTTATTAAAATTTCGCCACAGTTTGGGCATAGAAATTTTGTCGCCTCTGCTCCTGGTGGAATGGGCTTTCCGCAGCTTGTACATGTAACTAGAGCTATTGCCGCCGTCCTTTCAGCCATAATTATTCCTCTATAGGGATAGGGTGTATTGTTAAGCTTCCTTATATCTTCTCTGGTGTGGATGTATTTGAAATGCAAAGCTTTTATTGTTTGGAACGTTTTTTAGTTTAGGCGCATAAGGGTTTGGGTGTTAACCTTAGAGATCTAGTTCCAAAAACTCCGGTGAAACTTGAGGATTTAAGTGGGAAGTCTATAGCTATAGACGCCTACAATGCTCTTTACCAGTTTTTAGCAATAATTCGACAGCCAGATGGGACACCTTTAAAAAATGGCAGCGGTAGAATAACAAGCCACCTTAGCGGTTTACTTTACAGAACAAGCAACCTTGTGGAGTTGGGAATTAGGCCTATCTACGTTTTCGACGGTGTGCCTCCAGCATTGAAAGAAGTGGAAATTAAGAGGCGCATGAAAGCAAAAGAAGAAGCCTTAATAAAGTATGAGCGGGCATTGAGTGAGGGTAGAGTTGAAGAGGCACGCATTTATGCGCAGGCTACGGCAAGCCTTAAAGACTACATGGCTGAAGACAGCAAGCGCTTACTGGATTTGATGGGGATTCCTTGGATTCAAGCTCCAAGTGAGGGAGAAGCCCAAGCAGCCCATGTTGTTAAGCGTGGTGACGCAGATTACTGCGCCAGCCAAGACTACGACAGCTTGCTTTTCGGCGCGCCTAAACTTGTTAGAAACGTTACAATTTCTGGCAGAAGAAAACTTCCCGGGAAAAACGTTTACATCGAGGTTATTCCCGAAATTGTTGAACTTGAACAGATTCTTAAAACATGTGAAATTACACATGAGCAGTTAATTGACATAGGGATTCTTGTTGGAACAGACTTTAACCCTGAAGGCGTTAAGGGCATAGGCCCGAAAAAGGCTTTAGAGCTTATAAAAGAGTATGGAAGTCTTGAAAATGTTTTACCAAAATTGAAAAATGCTGATTTTCCAGCGAATCCTGTTAAAATCAGGGAGGTTTTTCTCAACCCTAAAGTTACGGATAACTATAAGATAGAGTGGAGAGAGCCGGATGTTGAAGGTGTTGTTGCATTCCTCTGCGGAGAAAGAGATTTCTCCGAAGATCGTGTTAGAAAAGCTTTGGAGAAAATGCATAAGGGAATGGCTAAAGTCAAGGGAAAAACAACTTTAGAAAAATGGTTTATGTAATGAACCATTCAATATTCAAAGCCAAGAAAATTTCCTTTATAGAAGCGCTGTTTTAGAAAGGGGCATGCACAACTATTTTAATCTGTAAAGTGAGCGGATAGATGAAAAGTGTTTAACAGCTCAGCCTTTTAGAGGTTTGCAATTAAAAAGTCAGATTCTATGTCCGTAACGGCCGGTTAATGGGACAAAGGCAACTCCACCGAGGTTTTCTTTACTGATCTTTCCGTCAATTTTTGTAACTTTTATAAGACTTTGAAATAGGTGGACGCTTCCAACAGGGATGAGCATTATTCCCCCATTTTTTAACTGTTCTATTAGGGGTTTCGGAACATCTGGAGCTGCAGCTGTAACGAGGATTCTGTCATATGGAGCCTTTTCAGGAAAGCCTAAAGATCCATCAGAGCACAATATTGTAACGCGGTCGCCATAGCCATTTTTCATTATGTTTCTCCTTGCGAAATCAGCTAAGCCTTCAATTATTTCAATGGTGAAGACATGGCCCCACTCGCTTCTTGGAGCATCGCTTGGAGCAACAATTTCAGCTATTGTTGCCGCATGCCATCCTGACCCTGCTCCTACCTCAAGCACTCTTTGTCCAACTTCCAACTGGAGGGCTTCATTCATTATTGCAACCATGTTTCGCCTAGCCAAGCCTAAAGCTTAGGCCATGTGGCGCAGAAACAGTCTGCCCGAATCCAATTGGAAGAGGCGTATCAACAGAGCTGTACGCCTGCATATTCTCAGGTAGAAACTTTGCCCTTGGCACTGAACGCATAGCCTTTATAACAGCTGGAGAGCGCAGAATCCCTTCCCTCATCAAACTTTCAATGAGTCTTTCCCAGTCTCTTTCCAATATTTACACCTATAATAATAACATATGCGAGATAGGCATTTAACAAATTTGCATTTCCACGTGGGTAAAATGTTTCGTTTCACTTAACAGTTACCGACTTAGCCAAGTTTCTAGGCTTGTCAGGATCGTATCCTCTCTCAACAGCAATATAATAAGCTAAGAGTTGAAGCGGCACCACAAACGGTATGGGTGATAAGACATCTGGGATCCCCCTAGGTACTTCAACGTAATCGTCGGCAAGCTTTTTGACTTCCTCATCGCCTTCCTCCATAATAGCTATCACTGAGGCACCTCTAGCCTTCATCTCCATAATATTACCTATAATAGTCTTGTGAGTTTCATCTTTTGGACAGATGAAAACCACAGGGAAACCTTTTTCGACAAGGCTTATCGGGCCGTGTTTGCTTTCGCCAGCTGGAAATGCTATAGCCGGTACATAGGCTATTTCCATTAGTTTCAATCTTCCCTCATAGGCTGTTGCTGTGTTTATCCCACGGCCGAGGAAAAAGAATATTTTCTCATCCTTATACTTTTTAGCGATATGCTGAATTTTATCTTCCTGAGTTTTAATTACTGTTTCCACAAGGTCTGGAAGCTGCTTCAACTTAACTTCCAAATGGTCCATTTCATCCTGAGATATCTTGCCCCTCTTCTTTGCAAGTCTTAAGGCGAGTTGAGCCAAAACTGAAAGCTGAGAGGTGAAAGTTTTTGTGGCCGCCACGCCTATTTCCGGACCAGACTGCTGACATATATAAACCCTTGAAATTCTAGTAAGGGTTGACCCTATAACGTTTGTTAATCCGAGGATTGTTGCCGCTCTTTGATGAGCTGCACTTATAGCCGCTAATGTGTCAGCTGTTTCTCCTGACTGGCTTACCGCAAGAATTGTGCTGTCAATATTTACTGATTTCCCATGTTGCTCTATGAATTCTGAAGCTATAACGGGATATGTGGCGAGAAAAGCCAGTTTGGAAAACATGTAAGAGGCAGCTAAACAAGCATGGTATGAGGTACCGCAAGCTACAAGAAACACTTCCCTTCCTCTATCCAGAAATGTCGCCATCAAGTCCAGATAATGTTCTTGCAGCCTCAAAGTGTTTCTTAAACAGGCTGGCTGCTCATATATCTCCTTTAACATAAAATGGGGGTAACCCTGCTTAACAGCCATTTCAGGTGTCCAGTCGATGATTTTAGGTTCTCTTGTAACCTGGCTTGCATCAGAAATTTTCTTAATAGTAACGCCTTCTAAAGATAGAATTACTAATTCCCCATTTTCAACTATAAGCGCTTTATTTGTTAAGGGCAGGAAGGCTGGAATATCTGAAGCAAAGTAAACTGCGTCTTCGCCTAGCCCTACAACAAGGGGACTTTCATATCTGGCGCAAACAATTTTATCAGGGTCTTTTGGCGAAATTACAGCCAAGGCATAGGAACCGGAAAGCCTTCGGACACTTTCAAGAACAGCGTCCGTAAAGCTTAGAGAAGGGTTATTTCGTAAAACATCTTCAATCAAGTGGGGAACAACCTCTGTGTCTGTTTTAGATTTAAAAACATGGCCTTTATTTTCCAGCTCAAGCTTAAGCTCAGCAAAGTTTTCGATTATCCCATTATGGACTACGGCTATTTTACCCTCACAGTCAGTGTGAGGATGGGCGTTAACCATTAAGGGAGCCCCGTGAGTAGCCCATCTGGTATGTCCCAAACCTATGCGTCCAGGCAAATCTTCGAGGTTGTGAAGCCTGTGAACATCATCTATTTTACCGCTGTCCTTCTTTATGTACAGTTTCCCCTCATACACCGTCGCCTCACCAACAGAGTCATAGCCTCTATATTCAAGCCTTTTAAGAGCTTGATGTATTACGGGCGCAGCCATTCCGTCTTTAAGTATGCATCCAAAGATACCGCACATTATAATGCCCCAAGGCCCATATTTTACAACCTTAATAAGCTCTTTACCATTAAAAATGTTGTTAATAGAGAATTCTTAAAATGACAAAAATTTTGTTTGCTTTAACCCTACTTTCACCCGACAAGAAAAATAGATGAATGAGTAACTTTTAATAAAGTTATTAAAAAATTTATAACTTCTACATATTCGCCTGCAGTATGCCATATTTTCAACAAGTTCCTTTTAATGGTTTAGCAGAACATTTTAAGTAGCATATTACAGTTCATGCTCGATGAATAGTACAGTTTGAACATTTGCTCGTCATTTTAAAGCCGAATAAAATTTTAATCAAAGAACGACTTTATTTTCATGAAAAGCCATGTCAAAAAAGCTTTTACTTCTTAGCGAAGAGGGAAGAATGAACAGAGTTAAGGAAATTAAAATAATCGAAGACCCTGAAAAGCTTAAAATGATGTTGGACAAGCTTAGTTGGAGGATTTTAACAATGCTTTCTGAAAGAGAAATGTATCCTATTGAAATTGCAAAAGTGCTTCGAATCCACGAGCAGAAAGTTTATTATCACATGAGGAAACTTGCAAAGGCTGGAGCCATAGCCATAACGAGGCAAGAGGAGAAAAAGGGAGTTACGGCAAAATATTACAAAGCAACTTCAACTGCTTTTGGGATAGAGTTGCCCAATGGCTACAAGATTATGGAGAGGCTGCCGCCTCCAATCCTAAGCGAGCCTGCTCAAACATTTTTCAAAAGTTTTGTAAGAGAAGACGGCGTATTTAATGGAAAAATAATTGTCGGAAGTCCTATGCCGCATGGACCGTATAGGACAAGTGCAAGGGATGGCCATTACGCTTCCCATTTGGCCTTCTTCTTGGGGCAGTTCACCCGTATGCCTGAAGATTTCTCCGTGAAACTTGATGTTGACGTTAAAGCGGAGAAAGAGGAAAAAAACAACATGATTTTGGTTGGAGGGCCTGGAACAAATCTTTTAACACAGGAGCTAAACGAATATTTACCTTTAAAGTTTGAAATGAAACCTTCAGAACAAGGCTTCTTGTTCGGAGGGCTCGTTTCGAGGAAGACATCGCAAGTTTATACGGCAGACACTGTTGGATTAGTGGCAAAAATCATAAACCCATGGGATATGAGTAAACATGTTATAGTTTTGGCAGGGAATAAGGCTGTAGGCACAAAAGCATGCGTTTTAGCCTTAACAAACTTCTGCAACAAAACTTTAAGAGACTACAATGGCGAGGACACTTTTGCAAGAGTTATTCAAGGCTTTGACTTAGACGGCGACGGAAAAGTGGACTCTATCGAGGTTTTGGAATAGACATGTTAAACATTCATGCGCCAGAATGGAAGACTTGCCTCATATAATCAAGTTCATTAAACGAAATAATAAACCTCTAAACGAGAAATTGGAAGTGCTTTTTAATTTTAAAAATCCAAACGAAGAATGCAAGTTTTCGCGGCAGAAGAAAATAGCTTCAAAATCTGTGAATATAACCATAAGCTTTACGAAAATGGAAAAACCGCTCTATACCTCTCTAAAGAATTATAGTCCCTTTGCCAGGATAGGTGGAAACTGTGGAGATGTCAGAGACAATTATAGCCTACGGACATGCTAACATTCAGGCAACTCACAGATCAACACTCGAAATCACTAAAGAAAATAGCTTAACGAAGAGAGGCAATTGCATCATAGCCGTTTCAGCTAATAAAGGCTTACGGGAACTAAACTCAAATTTTAAGAAAAGTTTGCGCAGGGAAAACTCAAAGCTATCCATCCTCATTAAGGCAGGCGGAACCATGGATACAGTAACAGCTTACGGAAGCCCACTCCTAATCTTAGATCATCCCACAGATATGGTTGTGAGAAAAAGCAACTACATATGCAGCCGAACGTTGGCGATAAACTCAGCCAAAGCCGCATGTGACCTTTCAAGAGACCTTGTGGAAAAACTTAGAAATCCAAATGAAAAAGTACACATCACGCTTTCAGTTAAGGTTTAGCCACCAAGCCAGACCCAACCTTCTCCCTTTTGAAATTTAAACCTTCTAGTTTTTGTCTCTAAATCTTTTTAGAAGCTTCGCAGCGCTCATACAAAATTCACATTCTTTTCAAGGCTAATTCTGTTAAATCGGTTATTCAAAAATCACCCATTTCTTGCATCACTCAGCGCAAATTTTAGGCGTCCAGATCAGCTCCCATTTTTCCACTATGCTAAATCGCGAGAAGACAATGAAGTTAAGCTCAAAAGCTTTGTATGATATCTATGTTTAGTTTTAATTTTTCTTGGAGAAAATAAAATTTATCTAATTTTCAAATCCAAGGCTATCTGCCATTGGTAGGGTGCTGTCTCTCGAACAAACCTTATGTGAAGAATTTCCTCTACCCTTCTCCCATATTCTTCAATTTTCTCCTTTAAAAGCTCTTTAAAATTATCTAATGATTCCGAAGATCTGATAAAACTGTAAAAATGTATTATTCCGCCATCCCGTCTTAAAGCCTCGCAGGCCACATCAATGAACTCTATGGATTTCTCTGGCAAATTCATTATTACTCGATCAGATTTGTAGGTGAGCTTTTGCCTAACCACTTCTCGCGCGTCTCCTAAGATAGGATGAACTTTTCCCTCAACCCTGTTTAATAGAATATTCTTTTTCAGATAAGCCACTGCATCTGGGTTTATGTCTATGGCGTAAACCTTAATGTTATTATGGGTTTTCGCAATTAAAATGGAAAATGGGCCTATTCCTGCAAACATGTCTATTACTGTTTCACCTTCCTGAACTTGTGAGGCTATCCTGTAATGCTCGTGTGAAAGCCTTGGGGAAAAATAGGCTTTAGCCAAATCAACCAAGTACTTGCATCCATACTCCTTATGGATTGTTTCACTTTTAGGCTCTCCAGCTATCAGCTTATACTCTCTTAGGCGGTATGTTCCAGCGACGGCGCCGGCTTTAGCTAAAACTGTTCGTATGCCTCTTTGAGCTTGTATTATTGCTTCGCCTATGAGGTTTTCATATGGGCCAAGTTCAGGTGGAAGCTCAATTATGGCGATGTCTCCCACGAAATCTATTGACTTTGGTAAACTGGCCAACAAATAGGGGGGAAGTTTGCCATCTAAAAGCTCTGTGTAAGTTGCTTTGCGCATTCTTCTTTCAGTGAAGGCGGAAGTTGAAATTTCTATATCATGTATTGTTTTCCTGATTTCTTCTAGTTCGCTCTGGGATATGCCACGTATTAACGGTATGTAAATGTGGGTTTTATTTCTCTTTATTTGGAGGGCCTTATCGATTATTTTAAGTTTGTTAGCCATAATTATGGCTTTTTCTCCATCATTTTTTGGCACTTTAAAACATGGCGTTTCTTTAGACATTAAACCACGATTCTAAAATCTGAGGATAGGCTTTGTTGCATTTTCCAGTTCTTTATTCTATTATTTTGAAGAAGTCTCTCTCTGTTATTATGCCGACAAGATTGTCGTCTTTTACAACAAGCAGTGCTCCTAGGTTTTTATCCCTCATCATTTTTGCAGCTTGTCCAACATCCATTTCAGATTCAAGTGTTGCCAAATCTTTAGCGGCAATTTCTATGGCTTTTCTGTTTAAAATCTGGGTTAATGCTCCTGATTGTATATGTTTAAAAACTTCTCCGGTGCCGAAAAAGCGAATTATATCCATAACTGATATTATGCCTACTACCCTTTTGTCTGAGACTATTGGCAGCCTTCTAAACCCATTTGTTATCATGATTTTTTCAGCTTCAAAAATTGTTGTTTTAACATTTGCTGTAACAACATTACTAGTCATAAGCTGCGATACTTTTACGCCGCTCAGCCTGTCAGCTAAAATGTAGGCTATGTCTCTTTCAGTTATTATCGCCCTTACGCGGTTTTGTTCGTCGACAACCGGCAAACCGCCGACTTTTTCATCCTTCATAATGTGGATTGCCTCGCTTATTTTTGCAGTTGACTTCACAGAGAAGACTTTCTGCGTCATTATCAGTTTTATAGGCTCATTTATGGCTGTGAAAATGTTTCCTCCAAATTTCTGCTGTATTAGCTCAAACTTTTTACCACCGCCTAAATAGTCGATTATGTCAGTGGCTGTTATTATTCCCTCCAATGCTTTTGTTCCCGGTTTGGCGACAGGTATTCTGCGTAAACCCTCCTTCGCCATTACTTTTACTGCTTTGTAAATTGGAGTAGTCTGAGCCATTGTTACAACTGGGCTTTTAGCTATCTGCATTATCTCTCCTTCACGTTTTGCAATTGACGATCTTAGAATTAAAGGGCCCTTATCCCTTAAAGTTCTTCTAAAAGTTTCTCTACTCATGACTTTTCTCCCCATCGGATTATCATCTTCGCTATGTCCTCTCTGTCTACTATGCCTACCAGCTTTCCATCCTCGTCAACTACTGGAACTCTTCCAATATTCTTTGAAACCATCACTTTTGCAACTCCTATGGCTTTTACTGAAGGTTTCACAGCTATAACCTGCCTCTCCATAATTAGGGAAATCTTAGTGGACTTTCGAAACCTCCCCTTTTTAGATTCAAAGGTGGGCATTAATGCTCCACTTTCAAGAAGGTCTTTTTGCGTTACGATCCCAACGAGCTTGTTCTTAGATGTGACAGGCAAACCGGAGAAAGATCTGTCCTGCATTATTCGCCAAACATCGTCCACTTCATCATCTGGCGAGCATGTTAAAACGTTTATGGACATTATTTCTGAAACAGGTTTAGAAAGCTTTTCCGGGCTTGTTTTGATAATGGCGTCTATAAAATTTTCCAAGCCTAAAACGCCACTGAGAATATTATATGCATGAGAGTTTACAACCGGAATACACCCTTCATCTAGCCTAATCATCTCTCTAACAGTCTGGAAAACATCGTCCTCCATAGCAGCGACATGCTTGGCGTTAACCATAACACCTTTCACTTTTATGGGAGAAACTGATGAGGATATGGCCATTATAGAACTACGGGTAACTACGCCAAGCAATTTTTTATCTCTATCTACAGTAGGTAAAATTCTTAAAGAGAAATCGCGAATAATTGCACGGGCTTTTGTGGCAAGTTCATCATAATAAATGAAGGGGTGCTTCTCGTTAACTATCTCTTTAACACGCAAAAAATCGCCTCTGAACCATTATTCGCCCTTAAGTTCGGCTAGGCAGTCCTCACATAAAAATTCTCCGTTAAAATCTTTTAGGTTATCCGACCACCCTCCGCAGCGGTCACAGTATCCTGCTAAAGACGTTTCAGCTTCAATGTTTACCTGAGCCATGTTTTCTCCTTCTATTAGGGCTTTCTCCTGCATAGTTTCAATAAGTTCCGGCATCACCATCAGAATATCCTTACTTGAAAGTATTCCGATAAGCTGTCCCCTGTATACAACTCCAAGTCTTCTAATGTTAAGCCTGCTCATCCTCCTAGCTGCCTCACTTATCGTCGCATCAGGCTCAATTGTTATGAGGGGGGTTGTCATAACCTCCCTTGCCCTCATAGAGTCGGGTTTAATGTTTGCAGCTAAAACCCTTGAAACAAGATCTCTTTCAGTTATTATTCCAATAGGCTTTCCATCCTTGCTCGTCACTATTATGCAGCCCAAGCCATGCTTGTCCATAAGCTCCGCCACATGGTTAACTTTTGAATTTTCATCTACAGTTACAACGGGGCTGCTCATGACATCCCTAACAAGCATTTTCGACCTTAAACCAATTTCAGCCATTTAACCAGCCCACAACCATATTTTATGGTACTTGCCCGCTCACTCAACTCAAAAGAAAAACGAGCATTTAAAACTTATTATACTTAATGCTAAATCAGAATTCAATCCAGAAGTTTATTAAGACCATGCCACTCTCTTTTTTATGGAGAATGTAAAATGTTAAGAACAAACAGTGATAAACTGGTTAAAATATCAGTTGTAGGCGAAATAGCAAGTCCAATTTATGGAAGAGGTATATACAATATTTCCGCTGAGGGCATTCCAATGGTTTTACCTGGAGTTGGGGGAATAACATATAACGTTAGGGTGGGTGACCCCGCATGCGGATGGGAAGCAGACCACGTGGAGCCTGGAGTCAGCATAGAAAACAAAGAGAACGACCCGCGTTTCGGACAAAGTGCAAACACTGCTTTAAATGTGCTTTCATGTGTGGGAAACGAGGCTGTTGTCTTCTCAGGAGACGCGAAAGGCTCGAAGGGAGTTGTCACCGGTAAGCACGGCGGAATAGAACACGTCCTTGTAGATTTCCAGCCCTCAGTCTTAGAGAAGCTTATGCTTGGAGACAAAGTTCTCATAAAAGCCTTCGGCGTAGGCTTAAAACTTTCAGATTATCCAGATATTAAAGTTATGAACATGGATCCTCTATTTTTAGAGGCTTTAAATCCGAAGCCCAACAACGATAAGCTTGAAGTTCCAGTTACACACATAATTCCCGCAGGAGTCATGGGATCAGGCTTAGGTGCCAATCAAACCTATTCCGGAGATTACGACATACAACTTTTTGATGAGAACACAATTAAAGAGTATGGACTTGAAGACTTAAGACTTGGAGATTTGGTGGCAATACTAGATGCTGATCACACTTACGGAAGGATATACAGGAAAGGCGCTATCACAGTTGGCATAATCGTACATACTAACTGCGTAACCTCTGGACACGGCCCAGGAGTCACAACCCTTTTCACCTCATCGAAAGGAAAAATTATCCCAAAGATTGAAACGAAAGCCAACATAGCCCACATCCTAAAATTACGGACAGACATTTAGCTTTTTCAGACTCAATTGAGGCGATAATTGAGTTTTCATAAAAAATTAACCCTCTTTTAATTGAACGTTCAAAATCTATCTCCATTAAACCGCAGAATGAGCCGCCGCTCGCTAGCAGTTTTTCTAACAGGCATACTTTTCAATTCTTGGGGTTTTTGGCCATGGCCTCAGCTTTAAAACTTCCCTTATAGTATCTTGTATATGCATTTTGTTGGCTGTTCTATAATTGTTTAGAATTTCTCTCATTTTTAACTAGTCAGCAATGCACTATTGGTATTCTCTAAGGATAGATCAATGTCTTACCGTTTATTCACTGAGTCTTCTTGAGAAAACAACGCTATCATAAAAGGACAGATATATAAATAAGAACAGCGTTTTCACTTTTGATATTCAGGTGAGATGTAATAATTATGCCCTACAAAAGAAAAAGCCGGGGAAGATCGAAGGGTTCTAAAGGAAGAAGCGGCTTTGTCCAGTGTGCCAACTGCGGAGAGCTAGTCCCTAGAGATAAGGCAAAAAAGGTTACGCGCAGAGTTTCACTTGTAGACCGTGCCTTAGCCAAAGAACTTCGACAGAAAGGCGCCTACATTTCGGCTCCAGTTGATACAAAGTATTACTGTGTATCATGCGCCGTCCATTACGGCATTGTAAAGGTTAGAGCTAAAGATGAGAGAAGGCTGCGTTTAGGAAGAAAATTCTAGAATTATGACCCCTCATTTTTCTTTAAAATCTTATAAACGTGAAAGCTTCGCTGAACCACTGTAAGATTTGTCAGCGCCGCTAAAAGTATTATGCCTGCTTCAAGGGCCTCGGTCCAAAAATATCCAGCAATGCTTGCAAAGAAAATTATTAAGATACGTTCAGCCCTCTCCGCTAGACCTACACTCTCCATTTTTATATTAATGGACTCGGCTCTGGCTCGTGTGTAGCTCACCAGCAGGGAGCCTGCAAGCGCCATAGAAACCCATAAAAAATGGCACAACCCGCTTAGAATTATGCCGATAAACACCGCTGAGTCTGCATACCTATCCAACAGCGAGTCCAGAAAACCTCCCAGCGGGGTTGCCTTTTTACATATTCTAGCCATTGCCCCGTCTAAAACGTCACAGTAGCCAGACAACAAAAGTAGAACAGCAGCCAAAGGGAGCATTTCCCGCCCCATGGCGTATGCCAGAGCAGCAAAAAGGGCGAGAACTATTCCTATGAAACTAACAGCGTTAGGTGTTAATCCCGCCTTGGAGGTTAATTCTGCCTGTGCAGCGATGGCAGACTGAACTTTAGCCTTTAGCTTTGTAAGCATATTTTTCGCTATTAATATATTGCAATTCTCATTTAAAACTAATAGCAGAATCAATTTGAAGCTTATTAATGGCCAAAAAATACAGTTTCCTAGGGTTAATGTCTTGTCTAAAAAACAGATATTGGACCGCATAGCCTCCGAAATTATTGATTGTAGAAAATGTTCTCTCTGGAAAACTCGTAAAAACGCTGTTTCTGGTGAGGGAAACCCAGAAGCAAAAGTTATGTTTGTAGGTGAAGCTCCAGGTTACTGGGAAGATATTAAGGGCAAACCTTTCGTAGGAGCTGCTGGGAAGCTTTTAGATTCACTCCTAGCTGAAATTTGTCTCAAAAGAGAAAACGTTTTCATAGCCAACGTCCTCAAGTGCAGACCGCCGGGAAACCGCAACCCACAACCAAGCGAAATTCACAAGTGCACGCCATATTTGGATAGGCAGATAACAACTATAAAGCCAAGGATAATTGTGACTCTTGGGAACCACTCAACCTCTTACATCTTTGCCAAGGCAGGGTTACCCTTCGAAGGCATATCACACAATCATGGAAAATTTTATCAAGTTGTTTTTCTAGGTTTTTCTACTATTGTTTTCCCAACCTTTCACCCTGCAGCAGCCCTTTATAACGCAGGGTTTAAGACGCTGCTTATCAACGATTTTAAAGTCTTGAAAAATAAAATTTTGGAGTTTGGGGTCCTGACAAATTAAAGCTTGTGGGCATCTTTAAGTTTATTTAGAAGTTCTTCAGAGTTTTTGAAGGTTTCATAGGGCAGATTCGCCAAAAGCTCAGCTAATCTAACCTGTTTTCCTTCATTAATTTCAACAAGTCTCCATCCTAACTTTTTAACAAGCATAGTTTTGGTAGTGGGGTAACGAGTCTTTTCAACTACGCTTTTTATTGAATCTAGTCCAACTGAACCGGTGATTTTTGGAAATACACCTTTAGCGAGGTATTCTGCAAAGCGCTGCCCATCCTCAAACATTGAAAGGTTGTTGAAAAGCAGGTAGACAACCCTTTTTTCCGATTCGAAAGGTTTTATGATCTCTGCTAAATTTCTTAGTTCAGCATCGGTGAACTGGTAATAGTATAACTTTTCGCCTAAGCCGTGAAGCCTGAAATAGGCTATGTCTCCTGTATACGCGGGTCTCATTTTGAAAGGATCTGTTACATGTGCAATATTCAAAGATCTTAAAACGCTGCTCAACCTCTCATAAACCTCTGGCTTTTCCCATTCTGGCCCACGTGTTTCCCAAGCCAAAAATAGTTTTTCACGATTTACGCTTCTAAAGAATTTTTCCGCCTCACTCAGTCTGTCAGGTCTGAAAGAACCTGGTGTTTGAATGAGCATTATATTTGATTTTAAAGCACTGCAGATTTTCTTCATATATTCGAATGCTTGGATGCAGGCTTCGTCTGTATTGAGTTTCCATTTGTGGCTTATGTCCTGGTGAGCCTTGACTGTAAACTCAAAATATTCCGGAGCCTTCTCCCGCCAGGCCTCAACAGTCTTCAGCCGCGGATACTGGTAAAAAGTGCTGTTCAGCTCTACAAGAGCGTAGTGTTGGAAGTAACGCGTCATAGAAGTTGGGAAACCACAGCATCCAACCTTAATCATTAATAAGGCCTTCTCATGTGCTTAGTTTTGGAGGGGGAAGAACATGCTTCCCAAGCTTTCTACGCAGCGCAATTCGATAAAGCTTCCTAAGAGACTTTATTAGTTGCTCAACGCTTGGTAAAGCCGAGTATATGAGGGGAATGCGGTCATATTCTGCTAGGCGGATTGAATATCCGTCTGGTTTGAAGCCGTGAAACACAACAACTTTAGGTTTTAAACTGCTCATTCTAACAAGCATCATAGGTGAATTTTCATTTTTTATGTTCGTAAATACAAGCGCCCGCTCAGTTGTAACTCCGAAAAGCTGTGAATACTCAAACCCTGAAAGCGTCTCTATTGTTTTATCACTATCAACAACAGTGTAGCCGCCTATATCTTTAACATTAAGGCTGGAACAGGCTAAAACCTCGCCTTTAATAGCCTTACATAGATATTCCACACGAACAGGTATTGGAAACTCCCGCAAATCTAAAACAGCCATGCTCGGAGAGCTTGTAAGTTTAGCGAATTCACGTATAAATCGACTTCCCCTCTCCTCATCAACCTTTAATAACGCCCAAACAAATCTGCGTATAAACCGAGTGCCAGGGCTTTTCCGCCTGCCGCTTTCATAGTCGCTTATAACCGAAGGTGAGAGAAGCATTTTATCTGAGAGAGTTGTCTGCGACACGGCAAAAAGCTCCCTCCATCTTCGCATCGTCGCCCCAGGCTTGTTCGAAAGAATAATTTCCCCAGCAATTCTCCTCGCTAGAACTTCTCTAACGCTTGGAGATATAGACATATGAATACTCCTTCCAGTTTGACAATTGTCTTCCTAAACAAGCTGATATAAAACTGTACCGCTTTTAATCAGCATTAATTTTTATAACTAAGATTCTTTACGAATCCTTCAGGTGAAGCTAAATTAGACTGTGAATATTAAGAAAATGCCAAAAACGATTAAAATAGATCCTAAGAAAACTTTCAATGTTACCTTTTCATGTAAAAATGCTATGCCGAAAAGTGTTGAGAAGAGCGGTGTCGTTGATGAGATTGGAACCGCTTGCGACTCTGGAATATAAAGAAAACTAAGGGTTAAGAGGAACCAGCCTACTCCTATGGCTATGATCCCTCCAACCAATAACGCTGCTAAAACCCTCATGTTTACTTTCAAAAACTCGAAATTTCTATCAAGTATTGGAGACAAAATTAACAAGAAAATAGCTGACGCCCATATTCTTAAAGCATTAACGGCGAAGACATGTTCTATATTGGAGCTTATCTTTACAGCCATATTTACCAGAAGAATACTGATGGACCAGGCAAAAGCTGCCACCAGAGCGAATATTACACCTTTAACAGGAATTCTGCCTTTAGTTTCAACACTAAACTTTTTTTCAATGCTTAGAAGCCACACCCCAAGAACTATTAAAACTGCACCGACAGCAACTGGTAAAGCAATTTTTTCGCCATTTAACAAAACAGCCCATAATAAATTGAAAAGTGGATATATACATGTTATTGGAACAGCTCTTGCAACGCCTAAGTTTTCAAGGCTGAACATGTACAATGTGTCACCTAACCCTAAACCTATAACTCCGCTGGCAAACCCGAAAAGTAATACCTTAACCGGCATGGCAGCTAAAACTCTGAACTTTCCAGTTAAGAACAAAAATATAATAAAAATAAGGCTTATTCCCAGACAACGTGTAGTGTTAGCCGAGAAGGGCTTAGCTTTTATTAAGGCGTTTCTGTAAAAAACTGCAGAAGCTGTCCAGCAAAGAGCGGCGGCTAAAGCTGCAAGCTCTCCAATCATCCACATCAATCCCTTAAAGATGAAGGGAAAATGCTAAAGCTGTTAAATATTTAACCTTTCATTGTTTGGAAGCGGATTTGGAGATGCAACTCAACGTTTACTGGGATGATGAAGTCTCTAAAAGATTTCCACAGTTGGCTATAGGTGTCGGAGTAATTAAAAATATTTCAGTTGAAAAGAAAAACGCTAAACTTCAAGAGCTTAAGAAAATTTTGCTTAAAGAGATTAGCGCTAAATACCAAATTGAAAAATTAAAGGATACCCCTACAGTTAGAGCTTACAGGGATTTTTACTGGATGCTCGGGATAGATCCAACAAAAACAAGGCCTTCAGGCGAAGCGCTACTAAGACGGGTTTTACACGGAGGCGAAATCCCTGCAATAAACACCGCTGTAGATTCCTATAATTTAGCCTCTCTTGAAACAGTTATCCCAATTAGCGGTTTTGACTTTGATAAGATAAATCTTCCATTTAACGTGCGTTTTGCAGAAAACGGCGAACAATTCATGGGAATAGGAATGGAAAAGCCTCTTACTTTAACAGATAAAATGCTCGTCCTAGCGGACATTAAACAAGTTTTATGTATTTATCCTTACAGAGATGCAGATCAAACAAAAATCACAGAGCAAACAGAAAACGTTTTAATTGTTGGGTATGGAGCTCCCGGAATAAATGAGTGCCAAATCGAGGAAGCTGTGGAAAAAGCCCTATTTTACATTAAGGAGACTTGCCACGGAGAGTTAGGAAAGATAAAAGTTTTTAACGCATCTTCCAAATAAGGTAGGGGCGTCTAAACCTTGTCATTCCGTGCCAAAATGGAAGAAAATGCTAAGAAAAAAGATTCTAATATAATTTTGGCTCTAGACTTCCCCTACGAGAAAAAAGATATTCGACAGGCGCTTTATGATAAAGCAGAAAAAATTTTAAACTTAGTTCATCCTTACATATGCGCAGTAAAAATTAATTATCACCTTATTTTGCCGTTAGGACTCTTTAACAGCTTACAAAGGCTTATAGAAGAAGCTCATGAAAAAGGTATTTTAGCCATTGCAGATTCCAAGGTAAATGACATAGGCTCTACAAACCAGACAATAGCCGAGTACTATTACGAGGCCGGGTTTGATGCTTTAATAGCGAATCCGATCATAGGATGGGAAGATGGATTGAAGCCTATTTTTGATGTTGCTAAAAAGCTGAAAAGAGGGGTAATTCTTCTAGTTTATATGAGTCATAAGGGAGCTGCTGAAGGGTACGGTCAAAAAGTTGTAGACTCGGAAACGGGATTTCAAGTTCCACAGTACATTATGTTCGCGAAGAAAGCCCTAAAATGGAGGGCAGACGGGGCTGTGGTTGGGGCTACCTATCCGGAAAAGATAAGGGAAGTCTACGAGGTGCTTGGCGGAAATGTCCCTATATACTCGCCCGGTATTGGAACTCAAGGTGGAATAATAGAGGCTGCATTGAAAGCGGGGGCAGACTACCTAATCGTGGGACGAGCTATTACACTTTCAGAAAATCCGGCTAGAGCCGCTAAGGAAATTCGGAATGCTACAAGGGCTTTATAGGCTGTGAGGATTCTGAGATATGCTTACCTTTCCCTTCTCTCCCATAATTCTTTCTTAAGCAAATCTCTAACAGCTGACCTTATGGCTGCGCTTCTACTGGGATACATATTAGCCCTTACAAGCTCATCTAAACCCTCAAGGTAGGCTTCTGGTAATAATACAGTTACGAGTTTCAAGGTTCCACCTCAAACATGTTATGAATATAATATGCACCAAATATAAGACTAACCTAAGCCCTTGATAATGTTTCCTTTAGCTGTTTGAATTTCCTTTATCATGCTATGGAAAGTTTTAGGTACGTCATCAATGTACAATGCCCGGCGTCTGATGCCCTCCTGGAGTGTTCCAGCAGCAATTAATATACTGCCTAAGATGTCGCTTACAGCAGGCTCGGGGAAAACTATTAATGCCAAGCCGAGTTTTATCAAAATAGGCTTTTTTCCATTCTTCCAAAGCTGTTTTGCTGCTTTAACCTGCCTTATCGTCCCTTTTACGGATTGCAAAAGGTCTAAATAACTTTCGCTCATTTCATTTATCGCTCCAGCTAATGCTTTTAGTTCATCAGATTTCATCGAATATCACTTCGCTTATTAGAACAGATACACCTCTAATGATAAAAAACTTTAACTTGTAAAGCTATTTCTGTTAGGCATCCACCAGGCGAGGCGCGACGGCATTTTTTAAAATATGGATTAAACATTTAACCGATTCATTCAAATATTTTGCTTTATACAATTAAAATTGGTATACTTCTCATATTGAAGAAATCTGCAATCAACTTTTAACCTGATGTTGGTTTTGGGGCCTACGCTGTATAAAAATAGTGTTCGGTTATATTCCCCTTACAAGAGTCGATAAATAGATAAGTTAGAAGTGTAAATCAGCTAAACGTGTGGGATGTATAACTGATGGGCCGCTTTAATCCCGAAGAGTTTGTGAAAACTCAAATTGAATATTTGAAGAAAACAATTGGAAATGAAAGGGCTTTGGTTGCCGTTTCAGGCGGGGTTGACAGCACTACATGTGCTGTTCTAACACGGAAGGCCATAGGTCAAAACCTAATCTGCGTAATTCTGGACGATGCCTTTATGAGGAAGGGTGAACCTGAGAGAGTTGCAGAAATATTAAGTGAAGAACCTTTTAAAGTGCCTGTAAAAATAGTTGATGCACGTGAACGTTTTCTAGAGTCAATGAAAGGCTTGGTGGATGCTGAAGAGAAGAGAAAAAAGTTCCGGCAATTATTCTACACGGTTTTAAGCGAAACTGCTAGTGAAGAGAAATGCAGGGTTTTAGTGCAGGGAACAATTCGCGCTGATGTGGTTGAAACCGTTAAGGGCGTAAAAACACAACATAACGTTCTAGAGCAAATAGGGATAAACCCCATGGAAAAGTTTGGGTTCAAAGTAGTTGAGCCTTTAATAACGTTGTTAAAAAGTGAGGTGCGAATGGTTGCAAGGTATTTGGGGCTACCAGCCGAGTTGGCTGAAAGACAGCCTTTTCCAGGACCAGGATTATCCGTTCGAGTTGTCGGCGAAATTCGGCCAGAGAAATTGGACGCTTTAAAAGATGCCACAGAGATAGTTGAAAACGCTCTTTCAGAGTATAAGCCAAGTCAATACTTTGCCGCCATCATCGATAATGAAGAGGCTTTAACAAAACGGGGAATTGCTGACACCAAGGAAACTGTGGCGCATCTCCTCAACGTACCTTCAAGAAACATAAATGTTAAAATTTTTAAGAACAAGGCTACAGGCTTGAAGGGTGAAGAAAGATGTTACGGAAAAATCATGGGATTAAAAGTTGAAACTGCTGAGGGACGGATCTACCAAAAGGCTCTGCGAGATTTAATCTCTGTCCAAGCTAAAATAATACACAGCGACCCAACAGTTGCAAGGGTTCTTTACGCCATAAAAGAAATTCCTGAGAGGAAACCATACGTTGTAAGCATAAGATCTGTCCAAACTGAAAATTTTCTAACGGCGCAAGTTTCAGAAATACCTTGGAAAACCCTTGAGGAAACCGCTACAAGAATAATTGAAAAATGCTCGTTGGTTTCAGCAGTCTACTATGATATTACGCCTAAACCACCTGCAACGATAGAGATGGAGTAGACAGATGCATATCAAGCAATAATGCTCAAATTAAGCCTCTTCTTTTCACAGTTTCTGGAATTAATTATAGACGTATGGGGAGTGAATAAGCGAAACATTATTTTATTAAAGCCTAAATACTTGTTTCAACTTTTCTAAAATGATATACATGTTTCGTGTTAGGGTAAATAAAATCGAATCTATACGTGACATTGACGGCAACCTTGGAAAGCGCATAGAACTCGTTGAAGAGCGCCAAATCCCACATTTCGCCATAAGACCTCAGACAGAAGAGGCAAAAGTTGTCCAAGACTTACTTCAAGCTTTGCAACAACAAATTCCGTTCTTCTCACCTAGAGATCAATTTACAATTCCTAAGATAATACTGTTCTTAACCGAACAGGAGTACGAAAACCTAGGCATATATTTTGATGTTAACCAAGTTTATGACATAATCCTTGAAAAACAAGGTATAAAGTTTAGGAAAACAGCCTAAACCCCCCAAGAGTACTGAATGCTCCAAAGAGAGATGAAAAAGAATTAATGAACACTTTGCACATTTATAATTTAATACGGAATATAGTATGGTGATAAAAGGCCCTTGAAAGAGTTAATTTAAAAAGTAAAACCTAAAGCCTAATAATCTTTGAATTTACGCTTCCTCTAAGCTAACTGGTGGCTTAATGAAAGCCCGGGCGCATGTGTATGTGAGCGGGAGAGTTCAGGGAGTTTTCTTCAGATCTGAAACTTGTTATGAAGCTAGAAAACGCGGGGTTAAGGGTTGGGTTCGCAACCTTTCTGATGGGAGGGTTGAAGCAGTTTTTGAGGGTGAAGAGAAAGCAGTCAGAGAGCTTATAGAATTCTGTAGAATAGGTCCGCCTGGGGCTAAAGTTACAAAAGTAGATGTTTACTGGGAGGATTACGCTGGGGAGTTTAAGAATTTTGAAGTGAGGTACTGATTAGGCTTTTTTCTTTGGAATTCTAAAGTGGGATTCCTTTCCAGCGCTTATATAGTCGCCTCCCATTCCCCTCGCAATGGAGGCAATTTTTGCGAAGTTTTCAGAACCTAAGAACTGTCTAGGTTTAACCATTATGTATTCGCCCTTGTCTTCAAAGTTTAGTAGGCTTTCCAGGTCTTCTGGAAACATCATTTTAATCTCGTCTAACTCAGCTTTCCTTTCCCGCTCATAAGTTTCCGGTGTAATTATGGATGGAGGGGCTAGACGGGGTGTTTGTGGAACAGCATAGGATTTTAGCGATGCAGATACAGACCTCAAATCTTCAACTATTCCATTTAAGACGACCAGCAACTCATCAATTTTGTCAATTAGTCTTTCAATAATCTCCCTATCTGTGTTCATACAGACTCCTTCCTTCTCCCAAAATTAATACTTAGCCGCGTATTTATTAGTTGCTTGAAAACTAGAGAGTTAAACAAGGGGGTAAGCTTGGATGATTGAGGTTGATGGAAGTTTAAAAAGCGGAAGCGGAACAATACTTAGACTTTCAATAGCAGTGGCAGCTATATTAGGGCAGCCTCTACACATAGTTAATATAAGGCAAAGAAGGCCGCAGCCCGGTTTAAGACCTCAGCACTTGGAAGCCGTCCTAACAGCTGCAAAACTTTGCAGAGCAGAAGTGGAAGGCGCAAAAATTAACTCAAAGGAGTTGTGGTTTAAGCCAAAAGAAGTGGAAGGCGGAAGAATCGAGGCTGAAATAGGCACTGCAGGGAGCATCCCTATGCTCTTAATGACCGTGCTACCTATATGCCTTTTCGCAAAAAGCACTGTTCAACTCCACGTTTTAAAGGGCGGGACAGATGTTCCTAACTCCCCTACAATAAATTACATGAAGTACGTGTTTATCCCAGTTTTAAAGCGCATGGGCATAAACGCGTTTATAAGCGTTCAAAAGTATGGTTATTACCCTAAGGGCATGGGTGAAGTAACACTCATGGTTGAGCCATGCAGGGAGTTAAAGCCATTAGTTTTAGAGAGCTTCGGCACACTTGAAAAAATCAATGGGGTTTCCGTATGCACTTTTTTAGCGGAAAGAAGAGTTGCTGAACGCCAAGCTGCAGCTGCGAATAAGAGTCTCTCAGATAGGGGGTATAAGGCTGAAATCCAAACCATAAACGACAAGTCAAACCCCCTGCAGAAAGGAAGCTCCCTGGTTTTGTGGGCTGAGTCAGATAATGGATGCGTTTTAGGCGCTGACTCGATAGGAGAAATTCATAAACCCAGCGAAACCATTGGAAAAGAAGCTGCCGAAAAACTTTTAAGGGAACTAGAATCGAAGGCAACCGTCGACGTGCATTTAGCGGACATGCTTATCCCATATATAGCTTTGGCAAAAGGAAGATCAGTGTATCTTACAAGAACCATATCAGAGCATCTGGATACCAATATTTGGCTTGCAGAAACCCTTCTAGGAGTCAAGTTTAAAGTGGAAAAGATTAACGGAATTTACAAAGTGGAAAAGGTTGGTTAATCCTTGAAGGCAAAAGTTAGAGGAATATACACAACAGCCTTGACAAAGCTTCTTTTAGAAAAAAACTTCCAAATTGTGCAGCCTTCCCATACAATTAAGAAAAGATTTTACTTGCCGGAAAATAACGAATTACCAGACGTGGAGATAGAAGATAGACGCGACCTTCAAGGAGTGATCGCCCTCGGAACGGCTGAGGCAATTCACGCCTTTCAATCCATCCTTCATTCTGTTCTTGAAGATTCAATAACAAGGAGATGGAGTGTAAGCGTCGACGGAATATACAAAGGAAAAATAGTTTCCGAAGAAAAGGATGTTTTCTTCGTGGACATTGGAAACGGCGTACTAGGCTTGCTCCCAAAATCTGAGTTTTCAGATGAAAACTCGAAGGAAGTTGTTGTTCAGGTTAAGAGAGAGAAAATAGGCATGAAAAATCCGGCGCTGACAAAGGAACTCAAATTTTTCGGAAACTTCGCTATACTTGTGCGAAAAAGAAAGATTGGAGTGAGCATAAAAATTCCCAACCCAGATAGACGAGCTGAACTTTACGAATTAGGTGAACGTTTAGCTCCTGAAGGCTGGGGGATAATATGGAGGGGACAGTCAGCCTATCAGTCTATAGAGGTTCTGGAAAAAGAGGTTTCAATGCTGAATGAAAAAGTTAAGGCCCTAAGTGAAAAGGCAGCATCCGCAACCGCTCCTTCACTTCTTATTGAAGGATTATATTTCATGAACATAGAATTCCCATCGTTATCAAAGAAAAGGTTGGACGAGCTAAGAGCCTCTACAGCCCCCACAATTGAGAAACACCACTTCTACAAGAGCTGCGGAGGAAAAGTTTCAGCTGCACTTGAAATGGCTGAAAAACTTCTGGAAAACGGACAGAACAAAAGAGAAGTAGAAAAGCTTTTTAAAGATCAGATTGAACACGAGTTTCCAGCTGAAAGCTCAGTGATTAAAGTTGAGCATGTTAAACTTAGCGGAATAACAATTCAACTCGGACAGGCAGTTGTTGAAACTTTAAATGAAGAGGAAATACAATACTGTAGAACTATAAAATCAGATGGATTTTATAACGGCTTAGCCGTGGAAAAAGTTATAGGCGACAAGGCGATAAGCCATGCTAAGTTTGGAGAATGGCACATTACAACAAATTACTTTTCGAAAGAAGGAAAATGGAAAGGAGCCTACATAAACCTTAACACGCCTATGGAGATTTACCCAAAAGCAGTGCGTTACGTTGATTTAGAAGTCGACATTTGCATTCAGCCGGACGGCAAGATAAAACTCTTAGACATGGAAAAACTGGAAAAAGCTTACAAGGAAGGTGTTATAAGCCAAAGACTGTTCGAAACCGTTAAAGATAAGGTTAAAGCGCTTGTAAAAAACGGATTAGCCGAAACACCTTCTGCCAAAATTATTTAATAAATTTCTAAACATAAAGAGATGAACAATTTGAATGTCGACCTAGTCTTAACAGAATTAAAAGCCTACATAAACAACAGGGTAGAAGAATGTTGCCTAGCCATAAAAAATGGAGAAATTGTTAAAATTGGAAAGGAGGCAAGCATGCCTCAAGCATATAAAAGACTTAGCTTAAATAATTTGCTTGCACTCCCAGGATTAATAGATGTCCATGTACACTTAAGGGATGAGGGAAAGGCTTACAAGGAGGACTTTTACAGCGGAACTGCCGCGGCTGCAGCTGGAGGTATAACAACAGTTCTTGACATGCCAAACAATGAACCGGTGACAATGAGTTTGGAAACGCTTAGAAATAGGATGACATCGGCTAGAGGTAAGATTTTGGTTAACGTTGGTTTCTACTGTGAATTTCCAGAAGACCTTCAGGAAATAGGCAAATTGGTTAAGGAAGGAGTTTTAGCCTTTAAACTATTTTTAAACGAGCAAAAGGGCGGGTTGAACATAAATGATGATCAAGCTATAATAGAAGCTTTTAAAATGGTTGCGCCCATGATTCCCATAGCTGTCCACAGCGAAGATAACGAATCACTAAAAAAAGCCCAGGAAGTTCTTAAACGTAACGGCTTTAATGATGTAGAAGCTTTTCTTAAAGTACATTCAAAGGACGCTGAAGTTAAAGCCGTGAAGCGTGTATTGGCTATTGTTAATAAAGCTGGAAAAAGCGCACATATTTGCCACATAAGCACGGAAGAGAGCCTTGAAGCCATATGCCATAAAAAAAAGGTTGCAGCGCCAGTTACATGTGAGGTAACTCCCCATCATCTACTCCTATCCATAGACGATCTTAAAAAGTTTGGAACCTTAGGTTTGACAGCGCCTCCTTTAAGGGAGAAAGTTCAAGTAGAAGCTCTTTGGATGGGGCTGAAGAGGGGATTAATTGACGTTATCTCCTCAGATCATGCACCTCACACCGTCGAAGAGAAGATTAAAAGCAGCGTTTGGGAGGTTAATGTAGGAATTCCGGGACTTGAAACAACCCTTCCACTCCTACTGACTGAAATGAACAGGAAAAGGCTTTCTATAGCTGAAATAGTTAAGCTAATGGCAGAAAATCCTTCGAAAATCTTTGGGTTAAAGGGAAGGGGAAGCCTAAAAGAGGGCAATAAAGCTGACTTAGTTGTTATCGACCCAAAAAAAGAGGGTATAATTGACTCTTCAAAGTTTTATTCTAAAGCTAAGTATTCCCCATTCGATGGCAGGCGTGTGAAAGGAAAACCTGTTAAAACCTTTGTTTGTGGAAAATTAGTTATGGATGATGGCGATATAGTTGCAGAGGCTGGAAGCGGAGAAATAGTTAGGAGGAAAATGTATTATTGAGGTTTCTGGCTAACGGAATGCTTGGAAAACTAACTCGTTGGCTTAGAATTTTAGGATATAACGTCAAATACTCTAACAAGCTGGATGATTCCCAGCTAATCGCAATAGCAAGAAAAGAGGACAGAATTCTTTTAACCAGAGATTTAGAGCTTTATCAACAAGCCATAGGAAAAGGAGTGAAAGCCTTCTACATTGATGGACAAACAGAGGGTGAAAAACTTGCAAAACTTTCGAAAAGATTCGGCGTAAAACTTGAGGTAGATATGACCTCATCCAGATGCCCAAAATGCAATACGAAGGTAAAGCCGACGTTAAAGGAGAACGTTGAAGGTAAAGTTGAAAAGAGCACGTTCTCCTATTACAACGAGTTCTGGGAGTGCCCAAAATGTGGACAGATATACTGGCAGGGAGCCCATTGGAAAAGAATTAGGAAAACGCTTGAAGAAGCTAAAGAATTCCTTAACAAACTGTGAAAAAGGAAACTACAATCAATAAACTTTCAAGACAAAAAAGAAATTATATTTAAGGAAACGTTATTTGCCCTCTAAAAGCCATTTAAGAGGTATGTCTTGATATGTACCGTCTGGAAGTGTTCGCCTAATTGTTATAGGTAAAACTCCAGCTTCAAGCTCCTTAAGGGCTATATCTATCGGGCTTAAAGTAGAGCTTTCCGGAGTTTCTATTAGAATTGGAGCCCCCATGGAGATTTGAAGTGCTCTGGCACCTACCACCCTTGCCTTCTCGAAACGAGTAAGCTTTGGAGGACCTATCAGGATTTTTTTCTCTGTAGACGTCTTTTAATACTCCCCAGCGCCTGGATATTCGCCTCCGGGAGTTTTTGAAGGCATCGGGGGAGTTTTTGCTTTTCCAGCTGCTATGACATCGTCAATTTTCAGGATCATGGAGGCAGCTTCAGAGGCAGATTTTATTACCTGTTTTTTCACTGATATGGGCTCGAAAACGCCGGCCTCAATCATGCCTTGAACCTTTCCTGTGTTAACTTCCACTCCTGTCCATGTTTCACCTTTTTCATGTCTTGCCCTTAACTCTGAGAGTATGTCGATAGGGTCTAAACCAGCGTTCTCTGCAAGTGTTGAAGGTATAGCTTCTACAGCCTCGGCAAAGCTCTTAACAGCAAGCTGTTCTTTTCCATGAAGGGTTTCAGCATATTTTTTGAGAGCTCGTGAAATTTCAAGTTCAGGAGCTCCGCCTCCAGCTAAAATTTTGGGCTCTTCAACTATGTCTCTGACGACGCATAAGGCGTCATGCACTGAACGCTCGGCCTCATCTACTATCCGCTCCGTAGCACCCCTGATTAAGATTGTGACAGAGCGCGGATTCTTGCAACCTTCAACAAACGTCATTTTGTCCTCGCCTATTTTGCGCTCCTCCACGAGGCTTGCGTACCCCAAATCAGCAGGGCTTATGTCATCTAAATTTGTTATAATTTTTCCACCTGAAGCCTTCGCTAGTTTCTCTACGTCAGACTTCTTAATCCTTCTCACTGCGAGGATGCCTCGCCTCGCTAAGAAATGTTGAGCCATGTCGTCTATGCCCTTTTGACATAAGACGACGTTCGCACCTGTAGCAGCTATCTTCTCCACCATTTCTTTCAGCATTGCTTCCTCTTGTCTTAGGAAGGCTTCCATCTGCTCCGGGCTTTCAATGTTTATTTTTGCGTCAAACTCTGTTTTTTCAATTTCAAGTGAAGCGTCAATTATCGCTATTTTAGCGTTTTCAACCCGCTTAGGCATTCCCGAATGTACAACTTCCTTATCTAAGACTATGCCGTTTATCAGCATTGAATCTCTGATAGATTCTCCTTGTTTCTTCTCAACCTTAACATCGTCTATGTCAACCTTATATTTGCCATCCCTTTCTTCAGCAACTTGCAGAACAGCCTTAACAGCTAGGTCAGCCAAGAAATCCTTGTATTCAGCTACAAGTTTGCTTGCCATAGAAGTCATAGCAGCCTTCTTCAAATACTCATTGTATTCTTTTGATTTCAAATCTATTGGTATTGCTATCTTCTCCAAAACTTCTAAAGCTTTTTCGGCAGCCTTCTTGTATCCGTCAATTATTATGGTTGGGTGAATGTTTTTACCTATAAGCTCTTCAGCCTTTCCAAGAAGCTCTCCTGACAATATGACAGCAGTGGTTGTTCCATCTCCAGCCTCGTTATCTTGAGTTTTCGCCACCTCAACCATCATTTTAGCAGCAGGGTGCTGAACATCCATCTCATCTAAAATCGTCCTGCCATCACTGGTTATTGTTACATCTCCAAAACTGTCTACAAGCATCTTATCCATGCCCTTTGGGCCAAGAGAGCTCTTAACAGTCTCAGCAATTATTCTTGCAGCCATTATGTTTGTATGCTGGGCCTCCTTTCCTCTTGAACGGCTTGACCCTTCCTTTAATATTAGAACCGGGACTCCGGTTGATGCGGGTGATGACAAACCAAACAACCTCCTAATGCGTCTCAATGAAAAACATGCATTACAATATAAATTTTTCTAATGGAAATAAGGGCTTTGACTTATCAGAATCCAGTTTTCAACCTGCGAGGAATAATTACTACCCTTTTTCCCTGGCTTATATTTAACCCAAATCCACAGCTACAAAATTTGTTTCAAATGTCACTTAAATTAAAATGACCAGCCTAATTTAGAATATAATAACACCCATAGCTGGAGAACCCCAAGATAAAAAATATGTTATGAAAAATGCCCATGATCTTTCAGAAAATGGCATTTTAAGAGCTGTTAATTAGACGATGGTTTTATAGCAATGTGTAGTGCATAGGTTTTAAGTGAAAGCATATGATTCCGATAAATTTGCCTCAGATAGGCGAGGAGGAAATTGAGGCAGTCGTTCAGGTTCTGAGGAGTGGGGTGCTTACCCATGCGCTTGGCCGCGGACCAATGGTTAAAAAATTTGAAGAAGAGTTCGCAGAATTTGTTGGAGCCAAACACGCGATAGCCGTTAATAGCGGAACCGCAGCGCTTCACATGGCGATTGAAAGCATGGGAATAAATTCCGGGGACGAAGTTATTCTTCCAAGCTTTACTTTTGTAGCTACAGCAGAAGCCGTTGTTTGGGCTGGAGCTAAGCCTGTTTTTGTAGATATAGACCCTGAAACCTATAATATTTCACCGCTCAGTGTGGAAAAGTCTGTGACGGAAAAGACAAAGGCAATAATCGCGGTTGACCTTTACGGAGCCCCAGCAGATATAAAACCTATAAAAGAGGTTGCTGAAAAACATGGTATACGAATAATTGAGGATGCAGCCCAAGCCCACGGGGCAATGTATATGGGAAGGCATGTAGGGGCTTACGCTGATGCCGCTTGCTATAGCTTTTATGCAAGCAAAAATATGACAACAGGCGAGGGAGGCATGATAACAACTAACGACGATGAAATTGCTGAAAAATGCAAAAGCTTAAGAAGCCATGGAGAAAAAGAGAAATACAAGTCTATTTGCCTTGGACACAACTATCGCATGCCTGAAATGGAAGCTGCCATAGGCCGCGTACAATTGAGGAAACTCTCAGGCTTTTTAGAGAAGAGGAGGAGAAACGCCAATGAGTTGACAGCCAAACTTAAGGATGCAAGCGGCCTATCCCTGCCAAAAGAACGCGAAGACTGCAGTAACAGCTGGTACCTTTACACTGTCAGAATGGAAGGGGCGTCCAGGGAAAAAAGAGACATTATAGTTGAACAGCTGAGAAAAAGAGGTATAGGAGCGGAAGTTTACTATCCAAATCCTATCCATCTTATGCCTTATTACATGCAGTTTGGAGAACGCAGGCTTATAGAAACTGAAAAAGCATCTGAACAGGTTTTCTCACTTCCAGTTCATCCCGGCGTCAACTCAAGCCATATTGAATTCATAAGCAAAGCTGTTTTACATTTAACAGATCTAAGGTGAATCGCTAGATTTTTATACCTTTCATAAGTAGTATTGACCCCCTACTCTTTAGAGAGTTTTTGCGGTGACAGCAAATGCGTAAAATCAAAGTTGTAATAATGGGTGCAGCTGGAAGAGACTTTCACAACTTCAACGTTTGTTTTAGAGATAATGATTTGTACAATGTTGTTGCTTTTACAGCCGCACAAATTCCAGGCATTGAGGACAGAATATACCCGCCTGAGCTAGCAGGCAAAAATTACCCACATGGAATACCGATTTACCCTGAAGAAGAGCTCCCACGCATAATAAGAGAGTATGATGTGGACCAAGTTGTGTTTGCTTACAGTGACGTTTCCCACGAATACGTCATGCATAGAGCTTCACTAGTGCTGGCAAATGGTGCCGATTTCATTTTAATGGGGCCTAAGGCCACAATGCTTAAGGCTGAAGTTCCAGTTATTTCTGTAGGTGCGGTTAGAACAGGTTCTGGAAAGAGCCAAACCTCCCGCCAAGTCGCCAAAATCCTGAAAGAAATGGGCTTAAATGTTGTGGTTGTTAGACATCCCATGCCCTATGGAGATCTTAAAAAACAAATATGCCAGCGTTTCGCTTCCTATGATGACCTTGAAAAGTATAGCTGCACTATTGAAGAGAGGGAGGAGTATGAACCTCACATTGATAATGGAATAATTGTTTATTCCGGAGTTGACTATGAGAAAATTCTAAAAGACGCTGAGAGGGAGGCGGATGTAATTGTATGGGATGGAGGAAACAACGATCTACCCTTTTATAAACCTGACATGCATATTGTTGTGGCTGACCCTCACAGAGCTGGACATGAAATCTCATATCATCCGGGAGAGACAAACATTAGAATGGCAAATGTTGTTATCATAAACAAAGTGGACACTGCCAATGAACGGGATATAGCTCAAGTTAAAGAGAATGTGAAGAAAGCAAACCCGAAAGCCCTAGTTTTGGAGGCCGCATCTCCAATAACAGCTGATAAACCAGAGTTGATAAAGGGTAAACGCGTGTTGGCAATTGAAGATGGGCCTTCATTAACGCATGGTAACATGCCATATGGAGCAGCTACATTGCTGGCGAAAAAACTTGGAGCAAGTGAAATTGTAGATCCAAGGCCATACGCCGTTGGCTCAATTAGGGAAGCTTATCTGGAATATCAGCATTTAGGATCTGTTCTTCCAGCGCTGGGTTACGGCGAAAAACAAATAGCTGAGTTAAAGGAAACTGTGGAAAACACACCATGTGATGTTGTGATTATTGGAACACCAGTTGATTTGAGAAGACTTGTTACCATTAACAAGCCAACAGTAAGAGTTAAATATGAGCTTAAAGTTTTAGGGCCAGAATCCCTTGAGCATATTTTGAAAAATTTTCTAAGAGGAGGAAAGGAAAATGAAAAGCGTGAAAAATGAAATTTCACATGTAAATATAAAATTCTTAATTGAAGGGTTGGGTGAGGCTGAAGGCAAGCTTACCCGCCATTTATCACCCAGAACTGTCGATATAGTTGTCAAAAAGCTTCCATTTGAGGGAAGAGCCGCCTTGTGGAGAGAGGAGGTATACTTTGAAATACCAATTCGAATGGGCGAGGAAAAGGCAAAAAATACTGTTGAAAAGGGAACAATAGCTTTTTGGCCTATGGGCAGCGCCCTATGTATATTTTACGGAGAATCCCAGCCTTATAGCCCGGTTAATGTTTTAGGCAAAGTCACTAAGAACCTTGAAATTTTTAGAAATGTAAAAAGTGGAATGATAATCAGGGTTGAAAAATTATAGGTAAACGCTTTCACTCCAGCTTTTCAGAAGTTTTTCACATTCCTTCCTAACTTCTCTATTTCGGCTCTTCCTCATCAAAGACTCTAAAAATTCTATGCGCTTGTCAATTGACCGCCTTTCAGCGTCTCCGCCATAGTATAAACGTCCCTCTATATATTCTTTCATGTGGTTTGCCTTCTGTATGAAAAGGCTTGCAGAGTCAACTGCGTTAGCGACAGCATATTTGTTTGCCCAAATAACCCCCTCTGACTCTCTAAGCTGAGTAAAGCCTTCAACCTCAACTATGGCCTTTATATACGTCCTAAGATAATCATAGTAGCCAGCAGTTTTTACGAGTTTAAGGGATTCTTTAACCTTTTGTTTAAATTCAGGGCTTCCAATCACCTTTAAACGGTGTTTATGGCCGTTTTTTATAAGCCTCTCAGCTTCTTTAATTTCATCAAGTGTGTATAGCCTTTTCGGAAAAGACGCCAAACTACACACCAGAAGTTGAAAGTTTTAATTTTGGGGATCTTCTTGTTTTAGTCGACTGCCTTATAAATTTTAATGTCATGGTTGCCTGAGACAAGTTGAACAACGCCGCTATTTTCTAACTGATCTAGGAAGTCTTTAGCAGCGCTTATCCTTATATTAAATCGAGATGCAATGGAGTAGGGTGTCAAAACTTTCATTTTCTTTAATTCATCTACAATTTTTCCGCCTTTGACGTCTGGAATAAATATTCCAGCTGGCTTTTTCTCTTTAGGTGCAGCCTTTTCCTTATCTTTTTTCCTTTTATCCTCCTCGTCCTTTCGCAGCTGCATTCTTTCCATCTGTTTTAAACTAAGCTTCTTTTTACCACCCATAGGTTTGACTCCGATCCTCTTTGAGGCTATTCTCCTATACCAACTTATATTTGTTACTAACTGAAACAGGTTTTTACATAGAAAGAAAGGAGGGGCGATAAAGTTTTATCTACCCATAACCTTCCTTGAAGCAATTTCAATGTCTTCAGCCTTTATCGTTTTTCTTCCAGTATGCATGGCAAAATCTAAGGCTTCTTTAGCGATTTTTACCCCGATTTCCTCTAATGCTTTAGCCAACTCTTTAGCGGCTGCTTCGCTTACTCTCTCAGCTCCAGCTTTTTTGCATATTCTGTGCATGGGAGCTATTGCTAACTCTAAATCCGCCATAAATACTCCTCCGTAGCTTCTTTTTCAAGTTAAAGCAATATTTAACCTTTATTGCCTTTCATCTGCCAAAATAGACATGGAATTTTCAGGTGTGTTAAAGGGAAATTATTAAAAGTGTATAAATTTAGTCTAAGTTTAAAGGTGGTGGGATGAAATCTCCCATATTTATCGATGCTCATATACACTTATCCGATCAAGAGTATGCTGAAGTCGTTGAAGAAATAATCACTGATTCTAAAAACTCTAATGTTGCTGCTTTAGTTTCCAACTCCATGGATTTTAATACAAGCATTAAAAGTTTAGAGTTGGCTGAAAGGTATTCTGGAAGGGTCTACGCCGCCTTAGGCATTCACCCTTGGAATGTAAACGCCTTAAAAGAAGAAGAGATTCAGCTGACAGCGGAGTTAATTTTGAAAAACCGAGATAATAAAGCTATGGTGGCAATTGGGGAGGTAGGCTTAGATTATAAATACGAAAAGATATGGGATAAACAGCTAAGTGTTTTCGAGAAAATGCTTCATTTAGGTGAAAAGCTCAGTTTACCTGTCATAATTCACTCTCGAGGAACAACTTCAAAAATTGTGGAAATGCTTCCCTCTTACAATCTGGGAAAGGTTTTACTCCACTGGTTCAGCAATCCAATAGGTATACTTCCAAAAATAATAGACTTGGGGTACTATATCAGTGAGGGACCGCCTGTAGTTTACTCTAATGGAATACGTGAAGTGGTTAAAAAAGCGCCTTTAACGCATTTGCTTACAGAAACTGATGGACCAGTACGTTATTATAAAAATCCATTTGAAGGCAAAATTACAACTCCAGCTTTTATTCCAATGGTTGTCAAAAGTATTGCTGAGATTAAAGGGATTAAATTTGAGGATGCAGCATATCAGATAATTAGGAACTTTGAAGAATTTTTCGGAGTTAAAATAAACTCCGATTAATGGCAGACGGTAAGGTTATATTAGGCATTTAATTAATGAAATGTTCACTTCAACTTTGAACTGGTGAAGAGGGAATTGACGATAAAACTAGTGGAGGGCTGCCAGGTTGGGAAAAGTTCGGACAGAACACGTCAAGCGCGCAGCAAAGGAGCTCATTAGGCGTTATCCTAATCATTTTTCAGCCAAGTTTGAAGATAACAAGCGCGCCGTGGACGCGCTTATACATGGAGCAACGACAAGGGTTCGAAATCAAATTGCAGGGTACATAACCCACGTTTACTCTAGGATGGAGACATTTTCCTCTGATAAGGAAACCGGAGAAGGCGAGTAACTTTATTAAGTCAACTCATCTACTTTAAGGGAGGCAGAGGTGTTTGGTGGTGATGGACCAGTATAGACGGGGATGGGCCTTGCGTTATTTGAGGGAAGCCAAAGCTGAACTTGAAGCGGCTAGAAAAATGCCTTATATGGCTCCAAGCCTGGTTTTAGAAGCTATTCGAAAAGCCCGAAACGCCATATATTACAGTCTTGGGGAGCCAGCCTTCATAGAAAGTGTTGTAAGGGAAGCTGCTGAGAAAATTCAAAAAACAAATGATCCAGTATTAAGGTGTCTGGTTGAAATTGAAGGGATAATGCAGCAGCTTGCACAACTGGAGGAAGTGAATGAGGATAAAGCCATAAAACAGGCAGATAATTTGATACAGCTGGCCTCAGAAATTGTTGAGGTACTTATAGGAGAGAAAGTTGAAAATTGAAAGGGTTTTATAGGTTTTCAACAAATTCTTTTATTCTCTCTAAAGCTTTATTTATGTTTTCAATGGAGTTTGCGAAGGATAAGCGGATGTATCCTTCCCCGAAACTTCCGAAAGATGTGCCTGGCAAAACTGCCACTCCTGCTTTGTTTAGAAGATAGTCAGAGAGTTCTTCGGATTTCATCCCGGTAGAAGTTATGTTTGGGAAAACGTAAAAAGACCCTTTGGGCTTTTTACACTTTATTCCTTCAATACTGTTCAATCCTGAAACTATAACTTCTCTGCGTTTCTTAAACTCTGCAACCATGTCAGCAACAAAATCTTGAGGCCCTTTCAGAGCTTCGATACCCGCCATCTGTATGAAGGCGCAGGTGCAAGAGTTAGAGTTAACCATTAGCTGTGCGATTTTCTGGGCTAAATCCTTCCTCATAACACCGTAGCCAAGCCTCCACCCTGTCATTGCATAGGTTTTTGAAAAACCATCTAAAATTATCGTCTTTTCCTTTAATCCGGGAAACGAAGCAATGCTTTCATGTGTTCCATCATAGATTATTTTGCTGTAAACTTCGTCTGAAAGAATAACCAAATCTTTCCGATTGGATGTGTAGTCGGCTATGAGCTTCAAGTCATCTTTTGTCAAAATTCCTCCAGTCGGGTTTTCCGGAGAGTTTAATATGATCATTTTAGTTTTTTTACTGATTATCTCCTTGAAATTTTCGTGGTCTAGGCTAAAATCTTTCTCTTCCTTTAATGGCATCGGCACGGGTTTGGCTCCGACGAAATTTATTAATGACTCGTATATTGGAAAGCCTGGGTTCGGGTATACCACTTCTTCTCCTGAATTTACACATGCAAGTATACTGAAGAAAATTATGGGCTTTGCACCTGGAGTAACAACAACCTCTTCAGGGCAAACTGGTATTTTCCTTGTCTGTGAAATATGCTCAGCAATGGCCTCTCTTAATTCCGGAATTCCCGCAGCTGGAACATAGTGCGTATAGCCAGCATATAGAGCTCTGACAGCGGCCTCTTTAATGTTTTTAGGCGTGTCAAAATCAGGTTCACCTATTTCTAAATGGATAATTTCTTTACCTTGCTTTTCCAAGTTTTTAGCTTTAGCGAGCACCTCAAAGGCTGTTTCCGTTCCCAGAGTAGTCATTCTTTCAGCAAATATAGAACTCATTTTAAGCACCCCTGAAAATTTAACATTACTTGAACATGTTTATAAAGGGCGTACTTTCATAACTTCTGGATTGACTAGGTTTGGTGGTTTCTCCCCATTAAAGAAAGCAATAAGATTTGTCGCCACCATTTCAGACATCAATGAACGAGTTTCATGGCTTGCGCTGGATATATGAGGGGCAACAACAACGTTATCAAGCCTTAGAAGCGGGTTTCCAGCGGGCGTCGGTTCTTCCTCGAAAACATCTAAGGCAGCACCCGCAATCCAGCCTTCAATTAATGCTTTGTAGAGTGCCTTCTCGTCCACAACTTGGCCTCGTGAATTGTTAATTAAATACGCTGTTTTCTTCATCAGCCTAAGCTTATGTTCGTCTATAAGGTGATATGTTTCTTTCATTAATGGAACATGAACAGTTACAAAGTCGGATTCCCTTAGAAGGTTTTCTAAATTCACACGTTCTGCACCCAGCTCTTTTTCAACTTCAATCGGCAACGGAATGACATCGTGGTAGAGTATTCTCATGTTAAAGCCTTTAGCCCTTCTTGCCATAGCTGTTCCAATTCTGCCTGCGCCAATAATGCCTATTGTTGCACCATATATGTCTCTACCTAAAAACATGGTTGGATGCCAAGCAACCTTCCATTTACCTGTACGGACATATTTGTCTGCTTCTACGACGCGCCGCGCAACAGCCATTAACAAGGCCCAAGCAAAATCCGCAGTGGTTTCAGTTAATACTCCTGGAGTATTTGTAACATATATTCCCCGCCTTGTAGCTTCAGCTATGTCTATGTTGTCATAGCCAACAGCCATCTGTGAAACAATCCTCAGCGTTGGCGCAGCATCAAAGACTAAGGCGTCAATCTTATCGCTTAAAAGGGTGACGAGGGCGTCAACATCTCTCACTTTTCTAATTATCTCCTCCCTTGGCGGCGGACCGTATTCAGGCCATATTTCCGCATCAAAATTTTCCATTATAAGTTTCATTCCTCTCTCTGGAAGTTCACGGGTTATGTAGACTTTAGGCTTTTTCATTAGGCTACACCATTACGCCATTGCAAACACTTTATGCCACTCAGCTTATTATTATTTACGCGTTTCACTCAAAGTACCTAAAAGGTGAAGAGATGGCAACCATAACTAACATGAAACAGCTCGTTGATAACGGAGAAACTCAGCTTAACAAACATGGGCGCCTATTAGCCCTAAAAAGTCTTGAAGATGCGATAAACGCAGTAGATCCTAGGAGGCTAATAAGGGCGAGGATATCGCTGAAAGGATCGATACTCCACGTAGACGGTTACCGTTTCAATGTTAAAGAATTCAGAAACATTTACGTTTTGGGAGGCGGGAAGGCCGGCGGCTCAATGGCTGAAGCTTTAGAGGAAATTTTAGGAGCTCACATTACATGTGGAATTGTAAATGTTCCAAAAGGCAGTAAACATAAAACAAGAGTTATTAAGATTCATGAGGCAAGCCATCCTACGCCGGATGAATCAGGGGTTGAAGGAACCGCAAAGATGCTTGAGATTGCGGAGAAAGCAGGCAAGCAAGATCTTGTCATATGCATTTTTTCAGGTGGAGGATCAAGTTTGATGCCAATGCCCATTAACGGAGTTTCAATAGCTGATAAGAGGAAGATAACTGAAGACCTTTTAAAGTGCGGCGCAACAATAATCGAGATAAACACTGTCAGAAAACACTTATCAAAATTTAAGGGAGGATGGCTTGCTAAAAAAGCGTATCCTGCAACAATAATAAATCTGATACTTTCAGATGTTCTAGGCGACCCTTTAGATTCCATCGCCTCAGGACCAACCGTCCCAGATTCCACAACATTCGCAGACGCTATAAGAGTTTTACATAAATATTCCTTGTGGAACAGTGCACCTGAAAGTGTTAGGAAAATTTTAATGGAGGGAAAAAGGGGGAACATCCCTGAAACTCCTAAGAAAAACGATGAGGCTTTCAGTAAGGTTTACAACATAATTATTGGAAACAATAATTTGGCCTGTACAGCTTCATGCAAGACCTTGCAGGATGAAGGTTTAAACACAGTTTTACTAACAACATCACTTGAAGGGGAAGCTAGGCATGTGGGCATAGTGTTAGCCGCCATAGCCCGTGAGGTTACAGCCTCAGGTAATCCAGTTAAAAAGCCAGCCGGAATTGTGGCTGGAGGAGAAACAACAGTAACTGTTACAGGGAAAGGGGTGGGAGGGAGAAATCAGGAGTTGGCATTGGCTGCAGCTACAAAAATTTGTGGCTTAGACGGGGTGGTCATAGCTTCTCTAAGTACAGATGGAGTTGACGGACCCACAAATGCAGCGGGAGCCATCGTAGATGGGGGAACCCTAACCCGGTCAGATAGAATGGGATTAAAACCAGAGGAGTTTCTCGCAAATAACAACTCTTATGCCTTCTTTTCGGAGATTGGAGACCTAATCTTGACAGGACCGACGGAAACAAACGTAAACGACATTTCCCTGATTGTAGTTGTATAACTTTAAGAGGGGAATAACGTGAATGTCACTGTAAAGTTCGTTGGAAGCCTTCAAAGCCTAGCTGGAAAAAGCAAATTAACATTAACTCTTGAAGAATCCGCAACATTAAAAGAGGCTATACGGAGAATAATTGAGAAACTGCCAAGTCTGAAAGCAGAGTTGGTGGACCCTGAGCTCGGAAGCCTAAAACCTAACAATTTAATAATAGTCAAAGGAAAGGAAATCAGTGTGCTTAAAGGTTTGGAAACAACGCTGAAAGATGGAGATGATATCGTTCTTATTCCGGTATCCCATGGAGGTTAAGCGGAAAGCTGCGTTTTTAAAGGTCAAGCATTCAAGTGAAAAAATGAGCCTTCAACACTTTAATTGCGCCCAGCAGGTAGGGTCAAAAAGCATAACAGTGTTGATATGCCATTTTTAAAATCAAAGAACAGATAAGCTATGCATATGTTTAAAATTAAGAGGCGAAAGGCATGTCGAACCCTGTTATAACTTTAACTACAGATTTCGGTTTAGCCGATCCATATGTTGCTGAAATGAAAGCGGTCATTCTAAAAATAAACCCCTCCGCATTAATAATTGACATAACTCATCAAGTGGAGAAATTCAACGTCAGAATGGGATCATACATTTTAGCTGCGGTAGCACCATATTTTCCAGATGGAACAATCCATGTGGCTGTTGTAGATCCAAGTGTCGGAACGAAAAGAAAACCAATAATTATTGAAACTGGCAGGGCGTATTTTATCGGTCCAGACAATGGAATATTAGTTTTAGCGGCCAAACAGATGGACATAAAAAATGTTTACGAAATAACAAACCCTAAATTTATGCTATCTAAAGTATCCTCAACATTTCATGGAAGAGATATCTTTGCCCCAGCTGCAGCGCATCTTTCTAGAGGTGTCGGCCCGTCTGAGTTAGGGGTGAAAATCAGTAGAATTGTAATGCCGAAATTCACAGGTCCAATTTTTAAGAGAGACTTTCTAGAAGGTGAAATTGTGTATATCGATGGATTTGGGAATATCATTACTAACATTACGGCTAAACACCTTGACTTGCTTGGCGTAAAGGAAAAAATCGGAGTTAGACTTGGCAAGTTAAAGTTGAATTTGAAATTGTGTAGGGCTTATGGGGATGTTGAAGCTAAAGAGACCTTAGCAATTATTGGAAGCAATGACTTTTTAGAAATATCAATAAACCAGGGGAACGCAGCGAACACTTATAACATTAAAGTTGGGGACAAGATTAGACTTTATCGCTCTTTGTAAGATCTTTAAGCCTTTCAACACCGCCTATCTCTCTAATGAATTCTTCCACGGATTTGGGTACAAGCTCGCCCCAATTTTTATCCTTAAGGATTCTTTCTCTTATTTCTGTTGCCGAGTAATACCTACGCCTATAGAAGCGTATGGGCTTAACCTCATATCCTGCCTCTTTAAAAAGCCGCCTCGTCAACGGCTCGTTGGAGTAAACAACGTTGAAAGTCGGAGTGTAACCTTCAACGGCTGAAACCCAAACCATATGTATATGAAAATCAGGAACGGGCACAATCCAAATACGCCTACTGTCTATTCGCTCCTCTTCTAAAGCCCTCCTAATCATAACAATTCTTTCACCAGCAGTGAAGGGGTTTTCAATCCTATGGCTGTATTGGGCGCTGCCGATAACAATCACCAACTCGTCTACTTCTCTTAAAATTTCCCTAACTGCGTTAAGATGCCCCAAATGGAAAGGCTGAAACCTGCCTACGAAAAGCCCACGTTTAACCATTAACCATCCCTTTTTTGAGTTAATAATCCCCCTATTTACGTTTTCGGAAAAGCAGCATTACATATTTTCGCTATTATTTAATACCGCCTCTGATGGGTTTTGATATCTTTTAATGTCGGTTCAGTTTTAACGTTTAAAAGGTTGACCTTAACATTTGCGCGGTGAGACTTTAACACATTTTTCCCTGAGCTTATTCAGCACAAGTTCTACAGGGAAAACATGCAGCCTTCCATTTTTCCATTTGATTTCCAAGCTTTCCGCATAGCCTCTTTTCTCCCGCCTTAAAATGTCACATTTCACCTTTAGTCCTAGACTATACCCCCCTAAGGAGAAGTTTGAAGCGACAACCCTGTGGCATGGAATAATCAGTGGAAAAGGGTTAGATGCTAAAGTGTTTCCAACGGACCTTGGGCTTCCGCCCGCTACATTAGCAATAGAACCATAAGAGGTAACAAATCCTAATGGAATTAATGTGACAGCCTCTAAAACCCTTTTAGCGTATGGCGTAAGATTATCTAGAATTAGATGAATGCCTTGGGAAACCTCTTTTCCAGAGTATATGTCGAAGAGTAGTGCAATAACTTGGTCAGCGAAGGCAGAAATATTTTCTGTATATTGAAATGGCATGTTTAATGGTATATTTATAAGGAGGGATTGTAGAACTCCTAATCTGCTGAACGCAAAGGCTGTTGCGTAGACGTCTAAACCGCTTACTGCAACCCCAAACCAGGCTTCTTCAAAGTTTCTAATGTTAAGAGTTATCATTTAAACCTTCACTGTTTCGTTAATGTTTATTTGAGACATTAAGTTTAATAGTTTGTGCTTATATAACATGGAAAGGTGAGTATTGTGGAAAGAGATGCGCAGATGCAGCAGTACATGTGGATTCCAGGTGCCACTACAGTGGGCATAGTTTGTAGGGACGGAGTTATTCTAGCTTCTGAAAAACGAGTGTCGTATGGATATTTAATTGTAAGCAGAGGCGGCAAGAAGGTTTTCAGGGTAACAGATCGTATAGGTGCAGCGTGCGCAGGGCTTGTGTCAGACATGCAGATTCTAGTTAGAGAAGTTGAGGCATATGCAAATTTATATAGTTTGGATTTTGGCAGACCCATTTCAGTTAGATCCGCAGCTAAGCTTATGTCAAATCTGCTTTTCTCCCGTCGATTAGCCCCGTTGATAACTCAGACCATTGTCGGAGGCATAGATGAGGAAGGGCCATCCCTATATGTTTTAGACGTTTTAGGTTCAGTTATTCCGGACAAATTCGCCGTTGTCGGTTCCGGAACGGAGATAGCCATGGGGGTTTTAGAGGAAAGTTACAGGGAAAACATGAGCGTTAATGAAGGAAAAGACCTCGTCGTCAGAGCTATAAAGTCCGCAATAAGCAGAGACATTATGAGCGGCGACGGAATAGACTTTCTCTTAATAACAAAGGATGGAACTCAAGAGGAATCAATAAAATTCTAAGTTGAAAGACTAAGAAAACGGAGAAAAACATTTGTCCTTCGAATTAAGCCTAGAAGAAGGAAAATTTCTCGTTAAACTTGCTCGTGAAGCAGTAGAAGAGTTTTTGAAAAATGGTAAGCGGATAAAGTTGCCGGAAGGCCTTCCAGAAAAACTCATGAAGCCATGTGGCGTATTTGTAACCATTAACAGCATTATTGGAGGTGGCAAACAACTTAGGGGTTGCATAGGCTATCCATATCCAACAACTCCCTTAGCTCAGGCGGTAGTTGACTCAGCCATAAGTTCAGCAACTGAAGACCCGCGTTTTAACCCTCTATCTTTAGATGAGTTGGAAAACGTGATTTTTGAGGTAAGCGTCCTCACACCACCACAGCTTGTTGAGGTAGGGAAGCCAAACGAGTATCCCTCTAAAATAAAGGTGGGTGTAGACGGCTTGATAATTGAGAGGGGATACTATAAGGGTCTACTTTTACCGCAAGTTCCTGTTGAATGGAACTGGGATGAAGAAGAGTTTTTGTGCCAATGTTGCGTTAAGGCTGGGCTTCCACCAGATTGTTGGCTTATGCAAGGCACAAAAGTTTACAAGTTTCAGGCAATAATTTTCGAAGAGGAAAAACCGCGGGGTGAGGTTAGAAGGGAAAAACTCGGCGGGAAATAAACCCATGCGGGTTTACTTTTCGCCGTGCGGCATAGGACTTGGACATGTTGGAAGATGTGTTCCAATAGCGAGAAAGCTTTTAGAGATGAATTTCGAAGTACTGTTTTCAACTTACCGTGAAGGTGTTCCCTACGTTGAAAGAGAAGGGTTTCCCCTTTTTAAGGCTCCTCCAATAGGGTTTAAAGTTAAGCCTGATGGAACAATAGACTTTAAGCAAACAGCTGTGAATCCCGGACCCTTTTTTTCCTCATTCACCCTCCTTAATCAGGTTGTAGCCGAATTATATGCAATTGAAAAGTTCAGCCCAGACATAGTGGTCTCAGACTCCCGAGTTTCCCCTTTAATCGCGGCAAGGCTGCTGGGAATTCCAAGAATCTGCATGCTAAACCAATTTCAAGTTATAATACCCAGAAGAAGAAGATTCCTTCGACTTGCAAGGCTTGCGGATTTCATAGCCTTAACGCTTATTGGAAAAATTTGGACAAGTGGAAATGTGGTTTTAATACCGGATTTTCCTCAGCCATACACCATATGTGCTGGCAACTTGAACATACCTAAAAATTACAGGAAGAACGTGAAGCTTATCGGCCCCATTTTACCTGTACGCCCAGAAGAGCTGCCAAGTCAAGAGAAAATAAGGAAAAAGCTTGAGCTGCCTCCAGATAAACCCGTAATTTTTGCGCCGATAAGTGGCAGCGTAAAAGAAAGAGCTTTCTTTATAGGAATTTTAAGGAGGATTCTAAAGAATTTTCCAGATGATTATAAGATTATATTATCACTTGGGTATCCAAAAGCTGACATTAAACCAACGCGTCATGGCAACTTGACAATTTATAAATGGCTTCCTAACCGCTTTGAATATCTAAAGGCTTGCGACCTCGTCATAAGCAGGGCCGGGCATGGAACAATAACCCAGTGCATGTGCTATGGAAAACCCATGATTCTTGTTCCAACGCCGGGACACACAGAGCAGATTAGTAATGCCGTCCTAGCTAAAAAATTGGGTGTCGCTATGGTGATTCAACAGGAAAATCTAACCTGGAGCAAGCTTCTAAAAAATGTTAAACAGATTTTGGAAGGAGATTACGGGGAAAGAATGAAAAGTATCCAAAGTGAAACTTTGAAGTATAACGGTTTAGAAAATGCTGTTAAAATAATAATAGAAAGTATAAACGGCAACAAATAATATTTAATTTTCAGAGTTTACCATTTAAAGAGTGAAAGATATGTTCTTGCCTAAAAAGATCCTTTACGACAGACTTCTAAAAATGCTAGGTGAGGATTTGGGGCAAGGAGATGCAACCACATCTCTGATAATTCCCGAAAGAGGGTTTGTGGAAGCAGATGTTATTGCTAAACAGCCTGGAATAGTCGCTGGAATCGAAGAAGTTGAGGCGCTTCTTGAAGGTTTAGGCTTAAAATTTAAAGCTTATGTGAGGGACGGAGATGAAGTAAAGCCTAAACAGGTCTTAATTAGAGTTTCAGGGGATGCTAGAACGCTGCTTTCAGTTGAACGCACCTTACTAAACATCATGTCAAGAATGAGCGGTATAGCAACGGTGACAAGAAAAATTGTGGACGCAGTTAATAAAGCTGGATATAAAACAAAAATTGCCTGCACGCGGAAAACTGCACCTGGAATGCTTTACTTTGACAAGAAAGCCGTGTTCATTGGAGGCGGAGACCCTCATCGGCTTCATCTCGATGACATGATCCTAATAAAAGATAATCACATCGTCATAACAGGAGGCGTTAAAAAGGCTGTAGAAATAGCTAGAGAAAAAGCACCTTTCAGCAAAAAGATAGAGGTTGAGGTGACAGATGTTAAAGACGTTTTGACCGCGGCAGAAGCTGGGGCAGACATAATTATGCTTGACAACTTCTCCCCTGAAAAAATAAAAGAGGCTGTTGGCTTTCTAGAGAAGGCAGGATTCAAAGGGAAAGTTCTGATCGAAGCAAGCGGCGGAATTACAAGTGAAAACGTGTTGGATTTCGCCTCAGCGGGAGTTGACATTGTAAGTATAGGCGAAATAACCCATAGCGTTAAGGCTATGGATATGAGTATGGAAGTGCAAAGCTTCAAGACACGCTAAAAACATTAATTATCGCCATCTCTATCGTCGCAGCCACAAGCAATATTACTGCACATATAGTGATTAAAATACAGGTATTTACAAGTTCTCTTCTCCCTTTGCGTCTTATGATACGCCAGCCCAGCCAAAGGCTCTGAGCTGATGCGACGGAATATGCTAAATACTCAAGCCAAGTGAATGGAAAAATAAAAAGTAGGATAAAGGTTAAAAGTGAATTTACACCAATGCTGGAACTTTCAGCAGCTATAACAACTCCTGTATTGTACAATACATAAAATCCGAAGAGCGGCCCGAGGAAAGGAATGAAGAATGAAAGGCATAGCATAAAATTGTTTCCAAAAATTAGCGCTATACCTTGAATTCCCCCGGAACTGGATAATGATTCTCGCATTTTCTGAAGTTCCTTATTTATTGCCTCTCTCTCCTCGAAGGTTAGAGGTGTCAAGGCTCCAACAATTGTAGCAGCCAGCAGAAGGATGAAGAATACTATAACTGTGAGGACGCGTTTAATTCTAGTTGAAATTTTTTGCCAGAAGGAAACGCCCAAAATATATCCACCTATTTATGAACAATTTTTAACGCTCTAAAGCCCCTTACACATGGATTTAACATTTCGAAGATATTAACATTTTCGAGAATTTTACTCGTGTCTTCGGCATAGCCTCTAACATCGTGCTCCCCTTCCATTAAAGAGTTAAGGTAAACTTTACATTCAACAATTCTAGGCTGGCATTTTGAGGGCAACCCGAGTAGTAGAGGCCTTTTTTCTTTTACAACCTTTTCAGAGGCATAGATTATGGCGTAAGCCCCAGCTGTAAGCTCTGCCACTCTAACGGGTATGCTTTCTTTGCCTATTGCTAAAACTTCAACACCGTACTTTTGTTTAATTTCGCCTGCGATCCTTCTTATGTTGGGGAGTATTTTTAAAAGGCTGCCTTTAGCTTTGCTTGAAATTTTCATGTTTGAGAGTTGAATTGGGGATAGTTGTTCAAGGGGAACTGCGCCGAAAGACATGTCAATGTGTACAACGTCAGCCTTCACTTTTCCCAGCAGCTCCTTACATAGTTCAGCTTCCCTTACGATAATCTTATGGCCGTTTTTATCCTCTGCAAATACAGGTTCGGCTATGGCCTCGCTTGGTTCTCTGTAAGGAGAACTAACTAAAACCGCTGCTGTAGCAACTATAGACAGCGGTTCAAAATTTTCGTTAAGTATAGCTGCAGAAGAATCTGCCGCAACTATCTTCAGCTTTTTCACCACCCTCTTTAATTCCCATAAATATGAATTTAACTCCGCCTATTCAGGTTTAAAGTGCATTCCTAAAATAAAAATTTCAGAGCTTTGCGCTCTACTGGCCTTTGGCTTTATCACCCTTACATCTTTAAAAAATTTCTTGACTCTTTCTAAGAAGTCGTTAAACATGTCTCCTTGAAAAACCTTCACAAAGAAGCATCCGCCTGGCTTAAGAACTTCCATAGCTATTTCCAATGCTTTTTGGGCGAGGTCTATTTGACGGGCGTGATCTAACTCCCATATCCCTGAAATATTCGGAGAGGCATCTGAAATGACAACGTCAGCTTTCTTTAGAAGCCTTTCAGAGATTCTTCTGGCAGTTTCCTCCATTGTTATGTCGCCTATAATTGTTTGAACATTATCCTCAGAGAAAGGTTGGATGCGCTTTAAGTCAACCCCTAAAATGAAGCCTTCACGTCCAACAATTTTCCGAGCAGCTTGAATCCAACCTCCAGGGGCAGCTCCCAGGTCCACGACAACGTCGCCCTTCTTAATAAATCCGTATTTATCAACAGCTTGGAGGAGTTTGTATGCAGCTCTTGAACGGTATTTCTCCTCTTTAGCTCTTCTGTAATAATAGTCTCTCTTCCTTTGCTGAATCCAAGCTTTAGGCAAAACTAGCTGTCACCTAACAAGCCATAGTCATTTTCGGCTGAGCTGAGAAGCCACTCGCTTAGTTTTTCGCAATTGTTTGGAGTTATAATTCCTGAAGCCCCACATCTGTAACTGTCAGGGCACATCATGCAGGGGCAGTCTGCAATAGAATCTAGCGATGCAGGAAGCCTCTTTGGATATAGCCTATAGGTCCACCTGCCATTGCGAAGCTCCCTTTCTCTGCGTATTAGCCCTTTGCTTTCAAGTTTTAACGCTACCCGAGAGCCCTCCCTACTGCTTGCTCCCAACTTCTTCCATAGTTCAGACTGGAGTAAACCCTCGTTACCGGCATTCATTATTATTTGTAAGGCCTTTTGCTCTAGATCATTGTGTTTTGGCATTTCAAGAGCTCCAATATTCTCAGAATAATATATAGGTGCTTTCAATAAAATATGTTTTGTTGAAGATAAAATAATAATTATTGATGAAGGATGTTTGATGGGTAAAGGGGGCAGAAAAAGTTACAGTCTTGGAATTGAGAGCACCGCAGACGACTTCAGCGTTGGAATATCAAATTTTGAAGGGGATATACTTGCAAACACTGCAAGCGCATACGTTCCCTCAGAGGGAGGCATACATCCCAGGGAGGCTGCAAGACACCACGCGGAGGTTGCGGCCAAAGTTTTGGCGGAAGCCTTCAAAAAAGCAGGGATAAAACCGGAAGACCTTTCAGTTATAGCGTTCTCGCAAGGTCCTGGACTTGGGCCGTGCCTCCGAACAGGAGCCACTGTAGCCAGAGCCCTGGCCGCCTATCTAAACATACCTCTGGTAGGTGTGAATCACTCTCTAGCACACATTGAAATTGGAAAGCTAACAACTGGGGCAAAAGATCCTGTGACACTGTATGTTTCAGGGGGGAACACAATAGTTTCAGCGTTTGATTCTGGCCGTTACAGGGTTTTCGGAGAAACTCTAGACATTGCATTGGGGAACTGCATTGATGTTTTTGCAAGAGAGGCTGGATTACGCCAAAAGGTAGGAGAACCTTTCGGTGCAATTGTAGAGAGGCTGGCAAGGGATGGTGGGAAATTTATCCCATTGCCATATACTGTAAAGGGGATGGATGTGTCTTTCAGCGGGTTGCTGACAGCGGCTAAAAACATGCTTAGAAAGGGTAAGTACAGACTTGAAGATTTATGCTACAGCCTCCAGGAAACAGCCTTTTCAATGGTTACAGAGGTAACTGAAAGAGCCATAGCCCACACAGAGAAAGAGGAGGTTCTCCTAACAGGCGGAGTTGCTGCAAACAAGAGACTTCAAGAAATGGTTAAAACTGTGGCAGAAGAACATAACTGTAAATTTTGCGTCGTGCCAAGTCAATACGCAGTTGACAACGGAGCAATGATTGCATGGACTGGTGTTTTAACATTTACCCATGGAATTTCCACAAAAATTGAGAACAGTTATGTGAAATTAAGATGGCGGCTTGAAGAGGCGGAGGTCCCGTGGATAAAATAAGCCAGCAGTCGCCTTTTAAAAAAGGGGCTGAGGCTTGGCTTTACCTCGCTGATTGGCATGGTAAAAAGGTTGTTTTTAAAAAACGCTTTCCAAAAAAGTACAGAGCAGCAGAACTAGATAGGCGAATAAGAATATACAGAACCGCTCATGAAGCGCAACTTATAAATGAGGCGAAAAAGGCTGGAGTCCCAACACCAGCAATATATTTTGTTGACGCTCAAGAGGGGTTATTAATAATGGAATTCATAGAGGGGGTACAAGTTAAAAAGATCCTAAATTTTCAAAAAAGCCAAAGGCAGGAGTTATGTTACACTATCGGCAAGTTTATAGGGAAACTTCACAAAAACGGGATAGTCCACGGCGATTTGACAACCTCAAATATGATTCAAAACCCTGAGGGAAAAATATTCTTCATAGACTTCGGGCTTGGAGAAAAAACAGCTGACCTTGAAGCTAGAGGTGTTGACTTGCACCTAATGAAAAGAGCATTACAAAGTACACATTTCAAATTTGCAAAAGAATGCTTTGACAATATTATAAATGGTTATTCAAGCGTTTTAGAAGGGGAAATGGTGAAAAATGTTTTAGACAAGATAAGGGAAATAGAGAGGAGGGGACGCTATATCATCGAGAGGAAAGGTCGAATAGAATGATAAAAACTATCCAGTGCATGGTTTTTCATGTTTCAGATTTAGAGGGAGCCTCTAAATTTTGCGAAGAGGCGCTTGGTTTAGAAATAAAGCATAAGCATTTTAGTAGTATAGGTTTTTTTAAATTTCTAGTTGGCAACTTAGACGCATTTTGCAAAGAGTTAAAGGAGAAAGAAGTCGTTTTCTTAAAAGATTTGCGTGAGGAAAGCTGGGGTAATAATGTGTTTCTACCTGAAGAGTAGAGTGATATTTTTCGCTACAAATAATGTGAACAAGTTCAGCGAGGCTCGGAAAGTATTAGGCCATTATGATATAGCAGTTGGCATGCTAAAGGTTAAAACGCTTGAAATTCAAAGCGAAAGCATAGAGGAAATAGCAAAAGCCAGCGTGAAAGAGGCCTATAAAAAATGCCGTCTCCCATTAATCGTTGAAGACGCCGGTTTATTTGTTGAAGCTTTAAAAGGGTTTCCGGGACCCTATACTTCATATGCTTATAAAACTATTGGGAATGAAGGTTTATTAAGGCTGATGGAAGGCGTTGAAAACAGAAAAGCAAAGTTTCAGTCGGTTGTGGCATATTATGATGGGGAAAAATCATCTCCTCTATGTTTTAAAGGCGAAGTTATAGGAGAAATAACGAAAGAGGCGAAAATTGGAACTTCAGGCTTTGGGTTTGATCCGGTTTTCAAGCCGGTTAAAAAGGATAAAACGTTTGCTGAAATGAGCATAGCTGAAAAAAATAGATATTCACACAGGGCAAAAGCTTTTCGAAAGTTTGCCGAATGGTATAAAAGCTCTTAAATCGAAGGTTTTAAATATCTGTGTATCCTCGCTCATTAGGAAACTCAGATGTGAAAAACATGCCGAAACAAGAAAAGGGCAGATCCCATTCAACGAGGCCTGTTAGCAAACGTCCTCCAAGCTGGTGTAAATACCAGCCAGAAGAAGTGGAAGCTTTAGTTATAAAGTTGGCTAAGGAAGGAAATAACTCTAGCCGAATTGGAACAATCCTAAGGGATCAGTATGCAATTCCCCTTGTTAAGCCGATAACTGGAAAAACAATATCTCAAATTCTAAGAGAGGCGGGTCTTGCACCGTCGATCCCTGAAGACCTTGGAAACTTAATAGGGAAGGCTGCAAGATTGTCAGCACACTTGGAAAAGCATAAGAAAGACGTTCATAATAAGAGGGCTCTTCAACTTGTTGAAGCAAAAATTCATAAACTTTCTAGATATTACAAACGTGAGGGTGTATTGCCTAAAACTTGGAAGTATGAACCGAAAATAGCTTCTATAACCTAAAAGCGCTTTACAATATACACTTCAATTTTATGTAATGCCTTGCCATTTATTTTATGAGGACGATGATGTTAAAGGAAAATCAA